>JAYEKP010000014.1:0-27221 GCA_034661075.1 Bacteroidota bacterium | reverse complement strand
TGCCATGGATGCCATTTATTCTATCGAAGATGAGGAACATACAGAAAAAATGCTTAAAGGTGTACAGGTTTACACAAAAGTTCCCGGAGTAAATGTGAAAGAAGCTCGAAGAAGGATTGCCGATAAATTAATCGAAGAAAATAAATATTGTTACTAATCTCTTCTTTGGAAGATTAAAACTCCTTATCCTGTGATAAGGAGTTTTTTTATGTTTTGATTGCTGAATTTTTTCGATTATTTTTATGTTTTTATCTGTTTATGATGAATTATCAGAATGATTTTAAAAATGGAGTTGTTATGATTGGAGCCGGTAATGTAGCTACACACATTGCTTTGGCTTTAAAAAATGCCAATTATTCTATTAAATCCATTTACAGTCAGACGGAAAAATCAGCTCAAAATCTGGCTGAAAAAATACATAGCTCTTTTACAACCCATATAGAAAAATTACCGGATAATGCCGATATTTATGTAATAGCAGTAAAAGACACTATTATTGAAGATATTGCTAAAAAATTAAATATTCGTAGTGGAATAGTAGTCCATACTGCAGGAAGTGTTTCAATGCGTGTTTTTGAATCTTATTTTAAAAATTTTGGAGTGTTTTATCCTTTACAAACATTTACAAAATTCAGAAATTTAACCTTTTCCGACATTCCGCTATGTATTGAAGCAAATAATAACGATGCAGAGAATAAACTTTTAAACCTGGCTGAAAGTCTAAGTAAAAAAGTAGTATTCGTTAATTCCGAAAAACGAAAAATTTTACACCTGGCCGCAGTCTTTGCCTGTAATTTTACGAATCATATGTATGGCATTGGTTATGAGTTGTTAAGTAAACAGAATATAGATTTTAATCTTTTGCATCCATTAATTAATGAAACAGCAAAAAAAGCAAATGACCTGGGCCCAATAGATGCTCAAACCGGCCCTGCAATAAGGCAGGATTATAAAACGATTGATATGCATCTGAAAATGTTAAAAGATTACCCTGAATTTGAAAAAATATATAGATTTGTGAGTGATAGTATTTTTACATTAAATAATAAAGATTGATTTTTTAAGGAATGGCAAATTTTAAAGAAGATTTACGCAACATAAAAGCTTTTGTTTTTGATGTGGACGGTGTTTTTACTGATGGGAAAATTTATCTCGAACCAGGAGGAGAATTTGTGAGAGCGGTAAATATGAAAGATGGGTATGCTGTTAATTATGCATTAAAGAAAGGATATATTATTGGAATTATTTCAGGAGGCGATTCCCAGGCAACAAAAAAACGTTTTCAATATCTTGGGATTACCGATATTTATATGGCTTCAAGAGATAAAATAAATGATTTCGAAGATTTTTATTTTAAATATAGCCTTAAACCCGAAGAGATACTTTATATGGGGGATGATCTTCCGGATTATGAGGTGATGAAAGTTGCAGGATTGCCAACATGCCCGGCAGATGCTGCCGAAGAAATAAAATCGGTTTCCAGATATATTTCTACCTTTCCCGGAGGAAAAGGTTGTGTGCGCGATGTAATCGAGCAGGTTTTGCGATTACAGGGCAAGTGGCCTAAATTTGATGAATAATATTTATGATAAACTTTCTAAAACTTATACGATATAAAAATTTGTTAATTATTGTTTTAACGCAATATTTAATGCGTTGGAGCATTATAAAACCTTTGCTAAAGGTTAATCAGTTTGAGTTACAATTTTCTGAACTGCATTTTTTCTTCTTAGTACTTGCTACTGTATTAATTACAGCAGCAGGCTATGTTATTAATGATTATTTCGATACAAAAACCGACCTTCTAAATCGGCCCGAAACGGTAATTTTAGGACGTAAATTAAATCGCCGCTGGGCTATTCTTTTGCATATAATTTTTAATACCCTTGGTATCGGATTAGGTGCCTATATCTCTTTTTACATCGGATTACCTATACTAACGCTTGTTTTTGTGCTGATAACAGGAATTCTATGGTTTTATTCAACAACCTATAAACGTCAGTTTTTAATTGGCAATATAATTGTTGCACTATTAACGGCTCTGGTGCCTTTAATGGTTTTGTTATTTGAAATACCTTTATTACGTGAAAAATACGGGCTCTTAATGATTGAGCTGAAAGCCAGCTTTAATTATGTCATTCTTTGGGTTGTAGCATTTTCTTTTTACGCCTTTTTACTAACACTTATTCGTGAAATCATTAAAGATATTGAAGATTTCGAAGGTGATAACGCTTATGGCAGAAATACTTTACCCATTGTATTAGGTGTAATGAATACTAAAATAGTTATCATTACTTTTATTCTATTAACACAGTTTTCATTAATTTATGTTTATTTTAGATTCTTAAAGGATGCCATAACATTAATATATTTCAGTATATTCTTAATTATCCCATTATTATTGTTGTTGTACAAAATTTTTGTTGCAAAAGAAAAGAAGGATTACCATTTTGCCAGCAATCTGTCTAAAGCTATTATGTTCGCAGGTATTTTATATGCATTAGTAGCGAATTATTTAATTTTACAGCATATTTAAATTATTGATATTTATGTTTATTCCTGGAATAGAAGATTATCATATTATTTTAGCGTCTGACTCACCCCGACGTCATTATCTGTTGAAAGAAATCGGCCTGGATTTTGAAATCAAGAAAAAAGGATTTATCGATGAATCTTATCCACAACACCTTATTCGTGAACAAATCCCTTTATATCTTGCCGAAAAAAAAGCAAAGGTTTTTACCGAAGACTTAGACGGCCATACGATTATAATAACGGCTGATACCATTGTATGGCTGGAAGATAAAGTATTGCAAAAACCTGCTAATTACGACGATGCAATAAATATCTTGAAAGAACTATCGGGAAAATGTCATCAGGTTTATACCGGTGTTTGTTTAAAATCAAAACATAAAACACAATCGTTTACTGCCTGCACCGATGTTTATTTTCGAAAGCTTACTTTTGCAGAGATTGATTATTATATAAATCACTATCACCCATTTGATAAGGCAGGAGCTTACGGTATCCAGGAGTGGATAGGATATGTGGGTGTAGAAAAAATTAATGGCTCGTTTTTTAATGTGATGGGATTGCCCATACAAAAATTATATACTGAACTTGATCAATTTATAAATATTAACGAATAACATTATGAAAAAGATTGTACTTATATTTTTAGTTACCCTTTTAGTGAGTTTGAAATTTTTGTCAGCTGACGAAGGAATGTGGATTCCTCTTTTAATAGAAAAGTATAATATTGAAGATATGCAGAAAAAAGGTTTTAAACTTTCTGCTGAAGATATTTATAGCATTAACCAGGATTGTTTAAAAGATGCAATTGTAATTTTTGGCCGTGGATGTACTGGAGAACTTGTTTCCGACCAGGGATTGCTTCTTACAAATCATCACTGTGGATATGGAGCCATACAGCAACATAGTTCCATTGAACATGATTACCTTACCGATGGTTTCTGGGCTATGTCTAAAGACGAGGAGCTGCCGAATCCAGGATTAACAGCTACCTTCCTTAAAAGAATTGAAGATGTTACGGATAAAACTTTAGCTGGTGTAACGGATGAAATGAGTGAAGAAGAACGAAATGAAAAGATCCGTGAAAATATTAAAGCTATCCAGGAGGAAGCTGAAAAAGATAACCATTATCATGCGTCGGTACGTTCTTTTTATTATGGAAACCAATATTTTTTGTTTGTATATGAAGTGTACAAAGACGTTCGTTTGGTTGGTGCTCCTCCTTCTGCTATAGGAAAATTTGGTGGCGATACCGACAACTGGATGTGGCCAAGACACACCGGCGATTTTTCAGTTTTTAGAATTTATGCCGATAAGAATAATCAACCCGCTGAGTATTCACCCGAAAATGTTCCTTTTAAACCGAAAAAATATTTGCCTATTTCAATTAAAGGAATAAACGAAGGTGATTTTACTATGGTACTCGGGTATCCTGGAGGGACATATCAATATGTTACTTCTGATGAAATTAAGTGGATAAAAAATATAAGCAATCCTAATAAAATTGAATTGCGTGATATCCGGTTAGATGTAATGAATAGATACATGGAAAACAATGATACCATTCGTATTAAGTATGCATCCAAAAATGCAGGAGTAAGTAATTCATGGAAACGATGGAAAGGGGAAATTCTAGGTTTAGAAAGATTAAATGCCGTTGAGAAGAAGATGGAACTCGAATATCAATTCAGAAAATGGGCTGAATCAGGGCATGATGAATATGTTGGATTACTGGAAAATTTTTCAAATGTGTACAGCGAACTGGAAAAATATGATATTGCTTATGATTATTATCGAGAAGCTATAATGGCTGTTGAAATTGTTCGTTTTGCTTCTAGATTTGAACATTTGCTTACATTACTCCAAACCGAAGCGGATAGAGAGGCCATTGAAAAAGAGATAACGAATCTACAAAATGTAATGGATGGTTTCTATAAAGATTATGTCCAAAAAATTGACCAGGAGATATTTTATCAATTGTTACCCCTTTACTATTCAAATGTATCTGTTGAATTTCAACCCGATTTAGCCCAAATGAATTTTTCGGGAAATTATAAACGTTTTGTTGAATATTTATATCAAAACTCAATATTTGATGACCAGGTAGAGTTAAGAGAACTTTTAACTATGGATAAAATTGATGAATTAACAAGTTTGAAAAATGATGCCGTTTTAGAATTTTTTCAACATTTTAATCAGGTGTATGAGACTGAAATTAAGCCAAAACGCGATTCATTAACTTATATTACGCATACGCTTTATCGATCCTATATGAAAGGGCTGATGGAAATGCAAAAAGATAAGATTTTGTTTCCTGATGCAAATTTTACTATGCGTGTATCTTATGGAGATGTTAAAGGATCTTACCCTCGTGATGGAGTTAAATATCAATATTTTACAACACTCGATGGTGTAATGGAAAAGGATAATCCGGAAATTTATGATTATGATGTACCGGATCGATTAAAAGAGATTTATCAAAAGAAAGATTTTGGAAGATATAAAGTAAATGGAACGGTTCCCGTATGCTTCCTGGCAACCAATCATACTACTGGAGGAAATTCCGGAAGCCCTGTGCTGGATGCAGAAGGAAATTTAATTGGATTAAATTTTGACCGTGTTTGGGAAGGTATTATGAGCGATATGATTTTTGATCCTGAGCAAAACAGAAATATTTCTGTCGATATTCGTTATGTCCTCTTTTTAATTGATAAATATGCCGGTGCAACTCATTTAATTAATGAGATGACTATTGTTGAGTAAAATGGGATAGAATAGAAAAATTTAATTTAGAGCCTGTTTGCAAAGCAGGCTCTTTTTTATTTTATGAAGAATTTGTAACTTTAATAGCAATAAGTTAAATTTTTTTCTTATGAGTCAGGTTCAATTGCGAATCAACGGACGAGGTAACGCATGGCCGATTTTACTTGGACAAGAACATCCTTTTTATAACCGCCAAAATTATGAGGATTTAGCCAATGCTTCCTGTTCTCTTTTTAAAAAAAGAGATACAAAAAATGAGAAAGTTGAGTGGGAACTGTTGATGGATGCTGGGCATGGCACAGTACAGTATTTATTGCAAAACCACAATCGCATTCCTGAAGCTATTTTTATTACCCATCCACATATTGATCATTTTTTAGGAATTGATTGGATAATCCAGAGTTATTCTAAAACCTATCAGAAACCTTATCCTGTTTATGCAACCATTTTAACCTGGAAAAAAATATTATCGGCACTTCCTCATCTTGAAACGTTGGTTAATTTTAATGAGCTTATACCTTATTCATCAGTAACTGTAAATGAAATTTCTGATATTCAGGTAACTGCATATCCAGTCTATCATGGACAGAATGCCGAAGGTGCTTCCATGTTTTTATTTGAAGTTGAAGGTAAAAAAGTTCTTTTTACAGGAGACCTTTTGTGTCCGTTGTTGAAAGAAACAGATTTTGCAAAATTAAAAAATGTAGACTTTTTGGTTACGGATGCTAATAATCGATTTCCTTATCCACAAAGTAATCATTGGAGTATAACCTCAAAAATTGATAAAAATATGTCTCCTTTTTTAGCAGATTATATAAATAAACATTCTGTAGAATTACTTCTTTCTCCACACCTAAAACCATATACACCCATCTATTATTCTAATTGTTTTGATTATTTCCTGAACCAGAAATTTACGATTCAGTCTTTTATTTTTGATAATATAAGTTTTATCGAACAAGTACGACCGAAACAAGTTGTTTTTCTCCATTATAGTGGGAGTGAAGATGAAAAATATTATCAAGAATCCATTCTAAATTCTAGTGAATTACAGTTATGGATTAAAAATATAATTCGGAATCATTCTATTGAAGCAACGGCTACCGTCCCTTTTGTTGACCAATCTTTTGATATCTAGTAAATTAGCTATATGATATTTTGTAGTGTATATACTAAACATGATTTTTATCATGTTTCTGTATAATAAATATCATATTCTTGAGGATATATAAATTTTATATTTAAATAAATGAATTAAACGATTAAAACGATTTTTTGTGTTATTTAATTAACACTGTTATAAAAATAACAATAACTAAATTAAACGAGATCAACATGCCAGAAATTAAAGAACTAGTTAAGCAATTAGCTGACAAACACGGAAGAACAAGAGAAAGTTTACTTCCTATTTTGCAGGGCATTGTATCTGAGGAGAAATATGTCTCAGATTTTGCCATGACAGAAGTTGCGCGCGAGCTTGATATGTCTGCTGCCCTTGTTTATGGTACAGCAACATTTTATTCGTTCCTCGACACCCAACCTCGTGGAGAATATGTTATTCGTTTATGTCGAACGATTACATGTGACATGAAAGGGAAAAAACAAATTTTGAAAACTTTAGAAGATTTGTTAAAAATCAAAGTTGGTGAAACCACTAAAGATAACAAGTTTACTCTTTTAGAAACAAATTGTCTTGGTTGGTGCCATAAAGGGCCTGCTATGCTTATTAACGATGAAATATACACCGAACTCACTTCTGAAAAGATTAATGAGATTATCGGTGAATATATGAAAAAGTAGTTTTTAATCAATTAAAGGAGAAAAAGAATTATGCCAGATAAAAAACTAAAAAGAGTAGACCTTATTTTCAGCGAAGACTGCAGTTGTAAAGATGTACTTGCTGATGGGTTAAAAAGTTCAAAAGAAGAAATTTTACAGAAAATACTTGATTCTGGCCTTCGTGGCCGTGGAGGAGCAGGTTTCCCAACCGGACTAAAATGGAAATTTACTGCTCAGGAAGAAAGTGATGAAAAATATGTTGTTTGTAATGCCGATGAAGGTGAACCGGGAACATTTAAAGACAGAGAAATTTTATCACGAGTTCCGTTAAAGGTTTTTGGTGGTATGACCATGTGTGCTAAAGTAATAGGTGCAAAACATGGTTATTTATATTTAAGAGGTGAATACCAGTTTCTAAAAAAAGAATTGCTAAAAGCTCTGGATGAATTTCATAGCTACCTCAAAGAAATGAACCATGATTTCCAAATTCATATTTTAATGGGTTCTGGAGCTTATATCTGCGGTGAAGAAAGTGCTTTATTTGAATCTATGGAAGGTAAAAGAGGAGAACCTCGAAATAAACCACCTTACCCAACGGTTGCTGGATTTAGAAATAAACCTACTGTAATCAATAATGTGGAAACGTTGGTTTACTCATTTATGATTACACGGATTGGTGCAAAAAAATTCCAGGAACTGGGAACTGCTGATTCAAGAGGTTCTAAAGTTTTCTCCGTATCAGGAGATACTCCAATACCCGGAATTTATGAATTAGAGCTGGGAATGCCATTGGAAGATTTCGTAGAAGAATTTGGTGATGGTGATACTAAAGCGGTTCAGGTTGGTGGTGCTGCAGGTTTTTGTGTGCCCCGTAAGAAATTTAAAGATACCATCATCGGCTTTGAAGGTGTACCTACCGGAGGTTCTATGATGATCTTTAACAGTTCAAGATCAATGTATAATGTATTAAAAAATTATGTTGAATTCTTCGAAGAAGAATCTTGCGGTCAATGTACTCCTTGTCGTGTAGGTTGCCAACAATTAAAACTTGGTATCCAAGCGGTTAAAAAAGGTGAAAAATCTGCTGCTTATCTTGACACATTACAAAAATTAGCTGAAACCATGAAGGTTACAGCTAAATGTGGACTGGGACAGTCTGTAGCTAATTCATTTTCCTCTATCGTTGACAATTTTAGAGAAGAAATGATTTACTAATAAATTGTAAAAACTAAATTAAGGATAAAAACATGGCTAATACAGTAAATTTAAAAATAGACGGAATCGATGTTAGTGTTGAGGAAGGGAAAACCATACTTGATGCTGCAAAGAAGTTAAATATACATATTCCTACGCTTTGTCATCACGAAGATTTATGTGTTGCCGGAAATTGCCGCGTATGTGTAGTGGAACAAGAAGGTGCTAAAAATCTTGTTGCTTCCTGTTCTACACCGGCTGCCGAAGGAATGGTTATTAATACAAACACCCATAAAGTACGAAATGCCCGAAAGCATATTATTGAATTGTTGCTTTCTGAACATAATGCTGATTGTACGAAGTGTTATAAAAATACGAAATGTGAGTTGCAAGATCTTGCCAGCGAAATGGTTATTACCGAACCAATGTTTATCGACCTGGTTCCTGGTAAAAATTATACCATCGATCAGTTATCCCCTTCTATTATAAAAGATGATAGCAAATGTATTCGTTGCCAACGTTGTGTAAGAACTTGTGCTGAACTACAACATGTAAGTGCATTAGGTGTGGCTTATAAAGGAGATAAGATGAAGATTTCTACCTTTTTCGAAAATCCTATGTATGAAGTTGTTTGTACAAATTGCGGACAATGTGTTAACCGTTGTCCAACAGGTGCACTTATTGAGAAAAATTATTTGGATGAGGTTTGGGAAGCTATCTACGACGAGGATAAACATGTTGTAGTACAAACAGCTCCTGCTACTCGTATTGCTTTAGGTGAAGACCTTGGTATGGAGCCTGGTCGTATTGTAACGGGTAAGATGGCTGCCGCATTACGGCGATTAGGTTTTGATTCTGTTTTGGATACAGTCTTTACCGCTGACTTAACTATTATGGAAGAGGGTACTGAGCTATTAACCCGATTGAAAAAAGCTTTAGTTGATAAAGATACATCCGTTAAATTACCGATGACAACTTCCTGCTCGCCAGGATGGGTTAAATTTATTGAGCATATGTATCCCGAATACCTGGAAAACGTATCGACCTGTAAGTCACCACAGCAGATGTTTGGTGCATTAGCTAAAACTTATTATGCACAAAAGAAAGGGATTGATCCTTCGAAGATAGTAAGTGTATCCATTATGCCGTGTACAGCTAAGAAATTCGAAGCGAATAGGCCTGAAATGCGAGATAGCGGATATCAGGACGTGGATCTTGGGCTTACTACCCGCGAACTTGCGGTTATGATTAAACAGGCAGGTATTGATTTCCAAAAATTACCGGATGAAAGATTTGATAGCCTGATGGGTGAATCTTCTGGTGCAGGTGTTATTTTTGGTGCTACTGGAGGTGTTATGGAAGCTGCATTACGTACTGCTTACGAAATTGTGACCGGTCGCGAAGTACCATTTGATAATTTAAATATTACTCCTGTCCGTGGTATGGAAGGCGTTCGTGAAGCAGCCATTAAAATTGAAAATACAAAACCTGAATGGAATTTCTTGGAAGGCGTAGAACTTAAAACAGTGGTTGCCCATGGTTTGACCAATGCTCATAAAGTGATGGAAGCTGTGAAAAGCGGAAAAGCCGATTGGCACTTTATTGAGATTATGGCTTGTCCCGGAGGATGTCTTGGTGGTGGTGGACAACCTATCCCAACAACTCCCGAAATACGTCAAAAACGTGCCGAGGCGATTTATCGTGAAGATGAAGGAATGCCTATCCGTAAATCACACGAAAATCCTGAAATACAACAAATCTATAAAGACTTTCTTGGTGAGCCACTTAGCCACAAGTCGCATGAGTTGTTACATACTCATTATCAACCAAGAAAGAGATACTAAGAAAGATTGTTTAAATTTATTGAAGGATAGCGTTTTGCTATCCTTTTTTTTGTTGTATTTTTTCAATCAGGACCTTAAATTCTTAATTGATGAACACTAAAAAAAGTTTCTTTTTATTTTCCCCTTGGTTTATGGGTGTTTTATTTATTGTTTTTGCTATGGCAATGGCTTTTGCTACTTTTTTTGAAAATGATTTTGGAGCGCAGGCTGCTCGTGAGTTGGTTTATAATACCTGGTGGTTTGAACTAATTTTTATTTTGATGATAATTAATCTGGTGGGGCAAATATTTTCATATAAACTCTATCGTAAAAAGAAACTTACGACGTTAATATTTCATCTCTCTTTTGTTTTGATAATTATTGGAGCTGGAATTACCCGCTATATTGGAATGGAGGGAACAATGCATATCCGCGAAGGGGAAAAACAAAGCGAATGCTTATCCCGAGACCGCTTTTTGCATTTTATTATTAAAGATATCGAGGGGAATATCCTGGATTCAGATTTGCAGAAACTAACACTTACTCAGGTTTCATGGGATAATTATAAATATTCAACTCATGTGGGAAACATGAATTTTACCCTTGAAATGGTAGATTATAAAATTATTTCTGATGGGAGAGGTGCTATCCATTTAATGTTAACTTATAATAAGAATAAAGAAGATTTATACCTTTGGACTGGAACAAATTATGCTACTAAACCTATTAAAAAACAGATTGGGAAATATGTAATTGAGATTCTCTATCAACCTCAAATAATTGAGTTGCCTTTTTCGATTAGATTACAAGATTTTATACTCGAAAGATACCCCGGCTCCAGCAGCCCTTCATCGTACAAAAGCAATGTGCTTCTAATCGATCAAAAAAACAATACCTGTTTTCCCTATTCCATTTATATGAATCATATTTTAAAATATAAGGGATGGCGCTTTTATCAGTCATCTTACGATAACGATGAAAAAGGGACTATCTTATCTGTAAATAAAGACCGGGCAGGTATGATGGTTACTTATGCCGGTTACTTTTTGTTGCTTTTGTTTATTATTCTTTCTATGCTCAATAAAAATTCGTTATTTAGAACAGTTAATCGTAATTTCTTTCGTTCAGGAATTATAAAAATTCTGCTTCTGGGTTTTATTTTTAGTTTTTTTAGCCTTACAACATTTTCGCAGGAGAATAAATTGGTAGTAGAAAAATCCATAGCCGATGAATTTGGAGAGATTTTAGTGCAAGATCAAAAGGGGCGAACAAAACCTTTATATACATTAGGCCATGATATTTTAAGAAAGCTTGCCCGGAAAACAGAAATTGATCATTACTCACCTATGCAGGTTTTTTTAGGGTTATATTTTGATTTCGATCATTGGCAACATTACCCATTGATTAAAATCTCAAATCATAAAATAAAACAAATTACCGGAATATCATCTGATTATGCTGCCTTTTCCGATGTGGTTGATATCAGGGAAAACGCATATAAGTTGCGGCCTTATGTCGATAAAGCTTATGCAAAACCTGCAAGCGCCAGATGTAAATTCGACAAAGAAGTCATAAAAATTGATGAGCGGTTAAACATTTGTTTTATGATTAATACCGGTGGTTTTTTAAAAATATTTCCTGTAAACGATTCATTAAAAAGATGGTTTAATCCCAATAATGCGCATCAGGTGGTTACGAATAAAGAGGATTCCGTTTTTTTGCAAAATGTAATTCCATATTTCAAAACTAAATTTGAAACTCAAGATAATGAAATTTCAAAAGAGATTATTGTTACGATACAGGAATATCAGCGTAAAAAAGCCCAATATAAGTTGCCTACGGAACATCAAGTGAAAACAGAAATTTTTTATTATAAAGCAAAAATATACGAAAAGTTATTTCCTTTTTATGCATTTGTAGGAGCGTTTTTATTGTTCTTTTTGATTTATCAAATTGTTACACGTAAGAAACAACCGGACTATATGGGTACAATTTTTAAGTTGTTGCTTTTGGCAGGATTCTTATTCCATACACTGGGATTAGCCATTAGATGGTATGTATCTGGGCATGCCCCAATGAGCAATGGCTACGAAACCATGATATTTATTTCGTGGGTAACCATTTTGGCAGGTTTTATTTTTTCACATCGGTCGTTATTTGTGTTGGCTGCCACGGCAGTTTTAGGCGGATTTACCTTGCTGGTTGCCCATTTAAGTTTTATGGATCCGGAAATTACGAACCTGGTTCCCGTTCTTCAATCGTACTGGCTAACATTGCATGTTTCGGTGATAACCAGCAGTTACGGATTTTTGGGATTAGGAGCTATTATTGGAATCATTGTGCTTATTCTTTATGTGTTGCTTTCTCATCAAAATAAAAAGGAGATTCTGGCTACCATCGAAGAGCTTACGATCATTAATTATAAATCATTAATTATAGGCCTGTACTTACTTACTATCGGAACATTTTTAGGTGCTATATGGGCGAATGAATCCTGGGGCCGATACTGGGGGTGGAACCCGAAAGAAACGTGGTCGCTCATAACAATTATTGTTTACAGCTTTATTATCCATTCTAAAAATATAGCCGGGCTTAGAGGTTTTTTTGCTTTTAATACCATGGCATTGTTTGGTTTTTCATCTGTTTTAATGACCTATTTTGGCGTTAATTATTATTTGTCAGGGCTACATTCATACGCCGGTGGGGATCCTGTTCCGATACCCTCTTTTGTTTATGGTTCTGTTTTTATGGTAATTATATTAACTGCTTTTGCTTTTTATAGACAGCGGAAGTTTTATTTTTCATAATTTAGGTTTTGTGAAAATATTTAATTAACAAAAATTTTGGAGATTGTAGCTTGCTGTTTTTATACAAAATTTAATGACAATTACTGCTGAAGAACATATCGTAAACTTTCCATAAAAAATATGTTATATAAAATACGTTGTAAAATATATCACGTTTAGCAGCATACTACCATCCTGACTATCAGAATTTAATGATTATCCTGCCTGATTCATTAATAATAATTTGTTGTTAACAAATTCACAGTGTGAAAAAAATAACAAATAAATTTTTATATTTGCAGTCAAATTATACATGACGTTTTTAATGTTTGTTTAGCACCATTTAAATCACTAATTTAAATGAAAATAAAAGAGGTAGTAGATATTGTTAAAGGTAAGGTTGTTTGCGGTAAAGATTGGATGGATGCCGAAGTACAAAAAGGTTTTGCATCTGATTTAATGAGTGATGTACTAACATTTGATACCGATAACATCATACTTATAACCGGTTTGGCAAATCTGCAGGCAATTCGTACTGCAGAAATGTCGGATATTTCGTGTATCATATTTGCAAGAAATAAGAAAGTTTCTAAAGAGATGATTGAACTTGCAGCAGAAAACCAAATGGTGTTAATTGAATGTGCACGTTCTGTTTTTAAAACTGCCGGTGAGTTATATAGTGCCGGAATAAAGCCTGTATTTTAATGATTATGCATTTTGAATATGACATAGAAGGGGGTGACTTTTCAAAGGCAGGAAATGTTTCTAGCCTGTTGAAAAAAACATTAAAGCAGCTGGTCGGCAATTATAAAATTGTTAAACGGATTGTGGTAGCTATGTACGAAGCCGAAGTAAATGTCGTGGCACATGCATATTCTGGAAAAGTGATCATTGATATTAATACGGATAAAATAAGTATTCAGGTTAAAGATAAAGGGCCCGGAATAGAAGATATTGAACAGGCTATGCAGGATGGGTATTCAACAGCATCCGAACAAGTTAGAGAAATGGGGTTTGGTGCCGGAATGGGGCTTTCTAATATTAAAAATAATTCGGATGAATTTGAACTTAACAGTAAAGTAGGAGAGGGTACAGAATTGAAAATTGTAGCCTATTTAAAAAATTTATAAGCTATGAACAATAAAGCATTCCACCATGCATTTAAAATTCAAAAAGAACAGTGTATTGGGTGTTCACACTGCATGAACATTTGTCCTACTGAAGCTATTCGTGTCCGAAACGGAAAAGCCGAACTTTTTGAAAATCGTTGTATCGATTGTGGGGAGTGTTTTCGAGTTTGCCCTGTAGGAGCAATCATTATCGAACAAGACGATTTTAATAAAATTTTTCAATATAAACATCGTATTGCCCTTTTACCGGCAGTATTTAGCGGACAATTTCCCGAAGAGGTTAAAACCACGCAAATCTATGATGTATTAATCGACCTGGGATTTACAGATGTTTATGAGGTAGAACATGGTGTGGATTTACTCAAAGAGTCTATGCAAAAATTTGCTGCGAACAATAAAGAGAACAAACCTTTAATATCTTCCTTTTGTCCGGCAGTAATTCGTTTAATACAGGTCAAATTTCCGGCCCTGGTAGAAAATATTATTTCATTGCATCCACCTCTGGATATAGCAGCTCTTTATTATAAAAAGAAACTTATGGATAAAGGGGTGGACGAATCGGATATTGGTATATTTTATGTAACTCCTTGTGCAGCTAAAATTGCTGCCGTCAAAAGTCCGGTAGGAAATGAAAATTCTCCCATTAATGGAGTGATTAATATGGATTTTATTTTTAATAAGGTTTATACCAACATCCGTAGAGGAAATTTTCAGGCCGGTCAAAATATAGATAAAGAGCAACTTTCTCCCGAAGGTGTTCTTTGGAGCCTTACCAATGGAGAAATTGATAACATGGATGGTAGATGCCTGGCCATTGATGGGGTGCATAATGTGATTGATTTTTTGGAAAAGATTGAAAACGAAGAAATTAAGGATGTTGATTTTTTGGAATTGCGAGCTTGCGACGAAAGTTGTGCCGGTGGAGTATTAACTACCAAAAATAGATTTTTAACGGTTGAACGACTTAAAAAAAGAGCGAGTCAATACAAAAAAAACAAGAAAGGAACTCCGCAAAAGCAGATTTTAAATTATTACCCATTTTTAAAAGAAAATATAAGCATTGGAAAAGTACGCCCACGCTCTATGATGAAACTAGATGAAAATATGGCTGAAGCCATGAAAAAAATGCGACGGGTTAAGGAGATTATGAAATGTTTGCCCAGTGTGGATTGTGGTGCTTGTGGAGCACCTACTTGTCAAGCCTTGGCAGAAGATATTGTACAAGAAAGAGCAGTGATTAACCATTGTATATTTATTCAGAAAATTTTTGAGAAAAAAGGAATCCTTGAATGGGAACAATCACATGAGATTATGAAGGAGATATGGGGCGAAGAAAAGTTAAACCGTAAGTGTTAACCTAAAAAAATTATAGGATCATGAAAGTGTCAGATATAGTTGATAAGTTTAATTTAGAAGTTTTTAGCGGTAAATCAGGGTTAGGCAGAGAGGTTGAAGGAGGCTATGTTTCAGATTTATTGAGTGATGTTATGGGTCATTCAAAAGAGGGACAGCTTTGGATTACATTACAAACCCATAAAAATGTGATGGCCATAGCATCGCTCAAAGATCTGGCAGCTGTAATTCTGGTAAAAGGCTTTAAACCTAACGAAGATACCGTGAAACAAAGTGACCTGGAGGGATTACCTATCCTTGGAACTAGAGAAAATACCTTTGAAATAACCGGTAAAATTTTTCAGTATCTGAAAGAAAATGAAATTATACAAGGCTGATTTACATACACATACTGTGCTTTCGCCCTGTGGCGATTTGGAAATGAGCCCTTTAAATATTGTTACTAAAGCAAAAGATAAAGGAATTGATATTTTGGGTATTACCGACCATAACAGTACAAAAAACTGTAAAGCTGTTGAAGAGGTTGCACAAAAACAAGGGCTATTTATTTTAAAAGGGGCAGAGATAAATACAAAAGAAGAAGTACACTGCCTTGCGTTCTTTGAAAAAGATGATGAGTTATTTGATTTTCAGCAATATATTGATGCTCACCTGCCTAAAATAAAAAATGATATTAGAAAATTTGGTTATCAGGTGGTTGTAGATAAAGATGAAAATATTATTGAGGAAGTTGACTGGCTATTGATCTCGGCCCTTGATGCGGGCATTGAGCAAATTGAAAAGAAAGTACATGAACTACATGGAATTTTTATTCCGGCGCATATTGATCGAAGCAGATATTCGATTATCAGCCAGCTGGGTTTTGTTCCTGATGATTTAAATTTTGATGCACTGGAGCTTTCAAAGTTTATGAATAAAAATGAATTTGTGATAAATAATAGTTATCTGGCAGACTATCCTTTTATCCAAAGTTCTGATGCTCATTTTGTAGATAATATTGGAGATATTACCACCGATTTTAAGCTACAGAATCTATCGTTTGGTGAAATTAGGCAGGCTTTAAAATCCGAAAAAAACAGAAAAGTGATTGTAAATGAATAATTTATCGATGCATATATTAGATGTTGTACAAAATTCAATCTCTGGAGGAGCAACTTTTATTGAGATAGGAATTAATGTGCAAACCGATAAGAATGTTTTTGAGATTACTATTGTTGACAATGGCTGCGGCATGGATGAAGAGATGCTGAATCATGTTACAGATCCATATACGACCACCCGAACCACCCGAAAGGTTGGTTTGGGTTTACCTTTATTAAAACATACTGCAGAGCAGGCTAATGGTTATATAAAAGTTTATTCCGAAAAGGATTGTGGGACAAAAGTATATGCTGTATTGCAGAATGATCATATCGATCGACCCGATTTAGGCGATATTGCTGGAACTATTGTTTTACTGGCAACAGCAAATCCTAAAATTGAAATCAAATATATTCATCAGGTTAATAATAAACAATATATTTTCGAAACACTCGAAATTAAAGAGGTTTTGGAAGGAATACCTATTAATGAACCGAAAATTCGACATTATTTAAAAGAAATGCTCAATGAGAATATTAAGGAGCTATATGTTATGAAGCATTAAGGTTTTACAACATCTTATTTAAAATGATTTTTTGTGGGATATACTATAATCTTACCAAATATTTAAAAAGTAAATTAACTATTTAAAACTATAATTAACATGGCAAAAATCAAAACATTAGCAGATCTAAAGAAGATGAGAGAAGATTTGCAATCAAAGGTAGACTTGAGGGAAAAAGCAGATAGCCCTGAAAGCTATGTTCAGATTAAAGTTGGTATGGCTACTAGCGGAATTGCCTCTGGAGCAAAGGAAGTAATGGATTTTTTGATTGAAGCTTTAGAAAAAAGAAATATCGAAGCTGTGGTAAGTCAGACTGGTGATATGGGTTATTGTTTCGCCGAACCTACCATTGAGGTACAAAAACCTGGTGAAGAACCTATTGTTTTTGGTTATGTAGATATTAAAAAAGCAGACGAGATTATTGAAAAATACATTAAACGTGGTGAACTTGTAGATGGAATTATTCCACAAAACTACCAGGTAATTGATGATAAAGACATAAAAAAAGTATAAGGAGGAGTAAAAATGACAAAATATAAAATGCATCTGCTTGTTTGTGGTGGTACTGGATGTCGAGCTTCAGCAAGCGATTCTATTGTAGAAAGTTTAAAACAAGAACTTGAAAATAAGGGTTTATCCGATGAGGTTCAGGTAATTATGACCGGTTGTTTTGGTTTCTGCGAAAAGGGGCCTATTGTAAAGGTACAACCGGATAATACCTTCTATGTGGAAGTAAAACCCGAGGATGCTGCTGAAATAATTGATGAGCATGTTATCAAAGGACGTCAGGTAAAGCGATTATTATATCAGGATCCTGAAAAGAAACAATCTATAGCCGACTCAAAACACATGGATTTCTATAAAAAGCAAATTCGAATCGCTTTAAGAAATTGTGGGTTTATCGATCCGGAAAATGTTGATGAATATATTGGCAGGGATGGTTATATGGCCCTCGGGAAATGTATTAATGAAATGACTCCTCAGGATGTAATCAAAGAAATTAAAGAATCAGGATTGCGAGGACGAGGAGGAGGAGGATTCCCTACCGGATTAAAATGGGAAATAGCATCAAAAAATGATGCCGACCAGAAATATGTGGTTTGTAATGCCGATGAAGGTGACCCGGGAGCATTCATGGACCGTTCAATTCTTGAAGGCGACCCTCATGCTGTACTCGAAGCCATGGCTATTTGCGGATATGCAACAAATGCTACTAAAGGGTTGATTTATATTCGTGCAGAATATCCATTAGCAATTAAACGGTTAAAAATTGCTATCGACCAGGCTCGGGAATACGGACTGTTAGGAAAAAATATCTTTGGTTCTGATTTTGAATTTGATGTGGAAATGCGATATGGTGCCGGAGCATTTGTTTGTGGTGAGGAAACTTCATTAATACACTCGATGGAAGGTTTACGAGGAGAACCAACCATTAAACCTCCATATCCTGCCGAAAAAGGATATTTAGGAAAACCTACCAATGTAAATAATGTGGAAACTTTTGCCAATGTTCCGGTAATTATTAATAAAGGAGCCAACTGGTTTAATAAAATTGGTACTGAAAAATCAAAAGGAACAAAAGTTTTTGCTTTGGCAGGAAAAATTAACAACGTAGGTTTGATTGAAGTACCTATGGGAACCACCTTACGTGAAGTAATTTTTGAAATTGGCGGAGGAATTAAAGACGGAAAGAAATTTAAAGCCGTTCAAACCGGTGGCCCTTCGGGAGGTTGTTTAACCGAGAAATATTTGGATACCCCAATTGATTTTGATAACCTGATAGCCGCAGGTTCAATGATGGGATCCGGAGGGATGATTGTAATGGATGAAGACGACTGTATGGTTTCTGTTGCCAAATTTTATCTTGATTTTACCATTGAAGAGTCTTGCGGTAAATGCTCTCCCTGTCGCATAGGTAATAAGCGCCTGTACGAACTGTTAGATCAGATTACCAAAGGAAAAGCTACCATGGATGATTTGCAGCGATTACGCAATATGTGCGAAGTGATTAAGGATACATCACTTTGTGGATTAGGACAGACATCTCCAAACCCAATTTTGTCGACCTTAGATAATTTTTGGGATGAGTATGTAGCCCATATTAAAGATCATAAATGTCCTGCCGGACAATGTAAAGATTTGATGAGGTATGTTGTCATCGAAGAGAATTGTGTGGGCTGTACAGCTTGTGCAAGAGTTTGTCCTGTTGGGGCTATTAGCGGAGAGAAAAAGCAACCACACTATATTGATCCTTCCATTTGTATCAAATGTGGTGCTTGTATTGAGAGATGTAAATTTGATGCAATCATTGTAAAATAAATAAATTTTTTAGGACGATGGAAAAGGTAAAATTAACGATAGATAACAAGCAAATAGAAGTAGAAAAGGGAACTACGATCTATAAGGCTGCAAAACAATTAGGAATTGAGATTCCTGTACTTTGTTACATGAATCTTGAAGATTTAGGGATTGAAAATAAACCCGGAGGATGCCGTATTTGTGTGGTTGAAGTGGAAGGACGAAAAAATTTGGCACCTTCATGCTCTACCGAAGTTTGGGACGGAATGGTAGTTAATACTCATTCTATGCGTGTAATTAATGCCCGCAGAACCGTAATGGAGTTTATTCTTTCGGATCACCCGAAAGACTGCTTAACTTGTGCTAAATCAGGAAACTGCGAATTGCAGGATATGGCTGTAAAATTAGGAATCCGTGAAGTTCCCGGTCAGGAATATGCAGAAATGTCAGAATATAAAATCGATTTTTCTCCATCATTAATTCGTGACCTGGATAAATGTATCATGTGCCGTCGTTGCGAGATGATGTGTAACGAATTCCAAACCGTTGGTGCATTATCAGCATTCAACAGGGGTTTTGACGCTGCAGTAGGGCCTGCCTTTGAAATGGATATTGAGCATTCACCCTGTACCTATTGCGGACAGTGTGTTGCTGTTTGTCCAACTGGCGCATTAACCGAGAAAGATCATACCCGCGATGTAATTAATGCTTTAGCCGATCCTACCAAAACTGTGATTGTTCAAACAGCTCCTGCAGTAAGAGCTGCATTAGGAGAAGAGTTTGGATTAGAACCCGGAACACGTGTAACCGGAGAGATGGTTTCTGCTTTACGTCGTTTAGGTTTCGATTATGTTTTCGATACTAATTTTGCTGCTGACTTAACCATTATGGAAGAGGGCACAGAATTGTTAGATCGTTTAACCAAACATCTTAATGGCGATAAAGAGGTAAAACTTCCAATTCTTACTTCATGTTGCCCTGCATGGGTTAGTTTTTTTGAGTATAATTTCCCCGAAATGAAGGATATCCCTTCCTCAGCACGTTCGCCTCAGCAAATGTTTGGTTCTATAGCAAAAACTTATTTTGCAGATAAGATTGAAGTTAAACGCGAAGATTTAGTCGTGGTTTCTATCATGCCATGTCTGGCTAAAAAATATGAAGCACAACGTGATGAGTTTAAAGTGGATGGAAATTCTGATGTGGATTTTTCTATTTCTACCCGCGAATTAGCTCATCTGATAAAAGAGGCTAACCTCGATCTTAAAACCCTGCCTAAAGAAGAGTTTGATACACCATTAGGTGAATCAACCGGAGCGGGTGTTATTTTTGGAGCAACCGGTGGTGTAATTGAAGCCGCTACACGTACTGCTTTCGAGTTACATACTGGTAAAAAATTAGAGAGTATTGACTTTAAACAATTGCGTGGCCTGGAAGGAATACGAAAAGCGACAGTTGATTTTGACGGGACTCCAATTAATATTGGGATTGCTCACGGATTAGGAAATGCACGTAAACTGCTCGAAGATATTAAAGCCGGAAAATCTGAATTTCATGCCATAGAAATTATGTCTTGTCCGGGTGGTTGTATTGGTGGTGGCGGACAACCGTTACATCATAGTGACTCAAGCATTTTAAAAGCACGAATGAAAGCTATTTACGAAGAAGATGCTGATAAACCCATCCGCAAATCGCATGAGAATCCTTATATTATTAAATTATATGAAGAGTTCTTAGGCAAACCTATGAGTGAGAAAGCACATCATTTATTACATACATGCTATTTCGACAGAAGTCGTAAAGTTGAAATAAGTTAATGAGATAATTAAACCTGGAGGAAAAATAAATGTCACATATAAAAGTAAAAATAAAAGAAAAAGACTTAAATACGATCAAACAAATTTGTAAGTCTTTTAACAACGAGCCTAAAGAATTGATTAATGTGCTGCACAAAACACAAGAACATTTTGGCTATTTGCCTGCGGAAATTCAGGAAGTTGTAGCACAGGAACTAAATGTGCCGGTAGCTAAGGTTTATGGTGTAGTTACTTTTTATTCGTTCTTTACCATGCTGCCCAAAGGGAAACATCCTATTTCAATATGTACGGGTACAGCTTGTTATGTTCGAGGTGCTGATAACGTATTGCAGGAATTCAAGCGCCAGTTAGGAATAGAAGTTGGCGAAACTACCGAAGACGGTGAGTTTTCATTAAGTTGCTTACGTTGTGTTGGAGCTTGTGGATTAGCCCCCGTTGTTTTAGTAGGTGATAAAACTTACGGACGCGTGGCACCCGATGGTGTAAAAGCAATTCTTGATGAATATAAAAAATAGTGCATTGGATAAAATTTTTGAGGTTGATAATTAAATTTGGTTAGGTTAATTATAGTTTAGGGTTATTTTTTAAATAGGATTCTACCCATATATAAACAATTTACTTTCAAAAATTATCCAATATATTAAAGCACCTCTCCCTTAACAGGGTTGAGGTGCTTTTTTGTTTTTAGAAATTTTGCTATTTTTGTGATCAATCAGAATTCAACAAATTTATGATTTATATTGCTTTTAAGCGTTATAAAAAATAGACCGGCTTCTTTTGAGTTATCATTCATAATCATATTTAATATGTAATTTTTATATCCGGAATTATCAGTTAAATCCATATTAAATATTTAACCTCTAAAATTCTTTTTCTATACTAGAATCTTCTTGTCAATTAAGAAATTAGCAGCCTTGACTTTAGTATCAATATTTACTACCTTTGTTTTAACAGCTTGAATATCAATTTTTTGTAAAAATCTGATAGGATATTCTTTTATATTGCTCCCTGTAAGACAATGATTTTTTTGTCTGTATATCTGAAATTAAATCAAATAGTTTTTTCTGTTAAATTCAAGGAGGTGCCAAATGAAAAGCTTATCCTTGTTTTGCAAAACCAGCAAGGACAGACTGTTAGACAAATTAATGTAAAGCAAACAGGGTCATTGCGCATAAGTATGCTAACTCAAAACCTTACATCAGGAGTTTACCTGCTGACCATTCAGGGCAAAAAGGTATTTCCGGTAAAAAAAGTGATTATTGAAACTGAACCGTAATTGAAAATTAATGAAATGAGATAACTATTTTAAATATCATAGACTATAATGAAAAATACAATAACTCTTTTTTTAGCATTATTTGTTATCGTAAATCTCTCTTATTCAAAGGTGAATGATTCTTCTAATTCGATTACAGATATCGACTTAGGAGATGAAAAAGCATACCCAAAAAATCTCCAATCTGGTCAGAAAAAGATAAATTTATCAAATGGATTTGGATTTCCAGAGCTATTTTATAGTAGTATTCGCTATCAAACTGAACAATTTCAGATAGGACTTTATACAGGAACATTACCAGTACCAGATACAGATGAATCAATTCGAACTTTCTCAGGAATTATAAATTATCATTTTGGAGGATACTCAAAATTAGCATATAGGCGACCTTGGTTCTTAAAATCTGGATTGCTTTGTCTTAGGGTTAGAGATTTTGACTATGAAGTTAACTATGCATTTGTTGTTATCGCAAGGATAGGGAGAGACTTTAATATTACAAATATGTTTGGTATTTCTATAGATTTTGGTGCTTTAATAACATTGGATGGATCAGGTACTTTCTCAAGTTTATCATTAGATTTTTTTATTAAGATTTAAGAATATGAGATTGACTGTTTAATGAGAGCCTTTATTAAAAAAAAATAACATTAGTATATTTAAAATATAAAACACCATATTATGAAAATTCCCAAAGCAATACTTGTATTCTTAGTAATCATACTAAGCGCAAAAGTTTCTTTTGCACAGGATATTACTGCCGATACTACCCGGGCCAATGCATATTACGCAATTGCAGATAGTTGCCTTGAAGCCCGGCAACTGGACAGTGCACTGTTTTATACCGAAAAAGTGCAAAATCTCTACATAAATCACCTGGGCAAAAACAGTTTAAAAAACGCCAATTGTTTACATATGATTGGTGCAGTAAATTACTATGCTTCAAAGTATAACGAGGCGTTGGAATTTTATTTTAAGAGTTTGGATATTAAATTAGATGTTCTTGGTGAAAAACATGCTTCTGTAGCTAGTACTTACAACGGTATTGGGATAGTTTATTGGAAAATGTTTGAATTTGATAAAGCCCTGGAATATTATTTTAAAAGTTTAAAAATGTATAAAGAAATCTATGGCGAAAATCACCCTTCTGTAGCAAGTTTATACAATAATATTGGTCTTATTTATGCTAATAAATTCGAATACGATAAAGCACTGGAGTATTATTTTAATAGCCTTAAGATCAATTTGAAAAATCACGATAAAAATCATACTTCTGTAGCAAGCTCTTACTATAATATAGGACTTATTTATTCAGATAAATCTGAATATGATAAGGCATTGGAATATTATTTTAATGGTTTAGAAATCAGATTAGAAATTTTAGGCAAAAAACATCCTCATGTAGCGCATTCATATGGCAATATCGGCAATGTTTATTTGAATAAGTCTGAATACAACAAAGCGTTGGAATATTATTTTAAGAGTTTGCAAATATTTAAAGAAATTTATGGCAACAAACATCCTTATGTAGGAGACACTTACAGCAATATCGGGATTGTTTACCACCAAAAGTCAGAATACGATAAAGCCCTGGAATATCATTTTAAAAGTTTGAAAATGTATAAAGAAATCAATGGCGAAAACCATCCCTCAGTAGCACGTTCATACATTAATATTGGTCTTATTTATGCTAATAAAACCGAATATTCCAAAGCCCTTGATTTTTTTCTTAAAAGTTTGAAAATAGATAAAGAAATTTTTGGTGAAAAGCATCCTTCTGTAGCATCTTCATATAGCAATATCGGGATTGTTTATGCTAATAAATCGGATTACGATAAAGCCCTGGAGTATCATTTCAAAAGTTTGGATATAAGATTAGAAGTTCAAGGTGAAGTGCATAGTTCCGTGGCAAATTCTTACAATAATATAGGAAGCGTTTATCATAAAAAGTCCGAATACAATAATGCATTGGAGTATTATTTTAAAAATTTGAAAATTGATTTAGAAATTCATGGTGAAAAACATCTCGATGTAGCCGGTTCATATAACAATATCGGAAATGTTTATAGGAATAAGTCCAAATACGACAAAGCATTGGAATATTACCAAAAAGGAGCTGCCAGCTGTTTGCCGAATTTTAATGATACAGCAAATGTTGCTTCTGTTCCGGAAATTTCTGATTATCTGGATTGGAACGAATTGTTAAAATCATTACAGGCAAAAGCGCGTATTTTTGCATATGAAGCACAAACCCTACAAGATTTTGAAAATCCACAGCATTTAGCACTGCTTCACTACCAGGCTTGCGACACGATTATTAGCCGTGCCAGGCAGGAGATCGTTACCCAATCTGATAAACTGGCCCTTGGCGAGCATGCAAATGAAGTGTATAAAGAGGCTGTTGATGTCTGTCTGAAACTGGCAGATGCTGCTAAGGCTCGTGGCGATATGGCTCTACAAAATAAATACAAACAAACGGCTTTCTATTTTTCCGAACGCAATAAATCATCTGTTTTGCTACAGGCCCTGGCAGGTTCTGAAGCACTTCGCTTTGCAGGCATCCCGGATAGTTTGTTGCAAAAAGAACATGACCTGAGTATCAATATGGCCTTTTACAAAAGAATACTGGCAGAGCAACCCGATAGTGCAAAGGAAAGTTTATTCAGAGATAAGCTTTTTGAAGCCAATCAAGAGTATGATAAGCTTATTGCAACATTGGAGACTCAATATCCCGACTATTATGAGCTGAAATACAACGAAGAACCCGCCGGTGTTGAAGAAATCCAGGAAATACTTGATCCAGAAACAGCTATGATCAGCTATTTTACCGGCGACAGTACCGTAACCATTTTCTGCATAACAAAAAATGACCTTGATGTTAAAACGGTATCTGCCATCCAAAATTTTGCAGATACGATTGAGTACTATCGTTCAGGGCTTATTTATACTACCAGTTCTACATTTGCAGAAATTTATAAAAAGTATGCATATAAATTCTATAATAAATTTATTCCTTCACAAATCGATAAAAGATTTCAGGATTTAATCCTGATTCCGGATGCAGAATTAAGCATGATCCCTTTTGAAACTTTATTAACCGGACAGGCTGCAGAAAAAGAATGGAAAGACTTGCCATATCTGATTAAGCAATACAATATTTCCTACTCTTATTCGGGCAACTTATTTTATCAAACCTTCTCCAAAGAATCTTCCAAAGAGATTGAAGTTTCTGATTTAAACGACTGGCTTGCACTGGCACCCGTTTTCGACGACTCCAATACCGCAGGATTAACAATGCGAACACGGGAATTGCTGCGGGAGTTTGATGCTGAATTAAAGGATACCATCGGAACACGGGGCAGGCTTCTCGATGGTGAATATATTAGTTCGTTACCGGGAACAGAAAGCGAAGTTCGGTCAATTTTCGATGAACTTGATAGACAGGGGAAACGGGCGTTGGTGCAGATCAGAAAGAAAGCCAATGAAGATTTTGTTAAATCGGGCAGCGTAAAGGATTACAAATTTCTCCATTTTGCCACGCATGGTTTTGTAAATACTGAAAAGCCAGAATTGTCAGGAATCTTTTTAGCACAGGATTCGACACTAAATGAAGATGGAATTTTATACCAGGGAGAAATCTATAATTTGGATTTGAATGCCGATTTAATAGTTTTATCAGCCTGTGAAACAGGCTTAGGAAAGATCAAAAAAGGGGAAGGCTTAATCGGATTAACACGAGCGTTGTTGTATGCCGGCAGTAAAAATATCATCGTTTCATTGTGGAAAGTGGCCGATAATTCAACATCTGATTTAATGGTAGACTTTTATAAAAACCTGCTGGAAGAAGAACTCGAAAAGCAAGCGTTTTCTCACGCACTGCAAAAGGCAAAACTCAAGATGATCGAAGAAGGAAAATATGCGCATCCTTTTTACTGGTCGCCTTTTATTTTAATTGGAAAATAGTTCATTTTATTTATGAGCAAAGGATTATTCGACTATTTTATAATTTCTGCTATTTTTGTGATCAATCAGAATCCAACAAATTCATGATTTAGATTGCTTTTTCGCCTCACTATCATCACCCTTTACCCGAAGGGCATCGGTTTCCAATGGATAAATATACCCGGATACCGGAACAATTAATCAGGGAAGGAACTTATGGCTCCAATAATTTTTTTGAGCCCCAATTATCAGGAGATGTTTTTATATCGTTAGTGCATAGCAAAGATTATATCCGTAAATTAAAAAGTAATAATTTAAGTAAAGCCGAAGAACGTCGAATGGGTTTTCCTTTTAGCCAGGCCTTATTAAAACGCGAAGAGTTGATTTGTATCGGAACGACACAGGCTGCTTTATTCGCTTTGGAAAATAAAGTTTCTTTTAATGTGGCAGGAGGTACGCATCATGCTCATCGTGATTTTGGCGAGGGTTACTGTGTATATAACGATATTGTTGTGGCTGCTCAATATTTATTAACATACAACAAAGTAAAACAAATTTTAGTAGTTGATCTGGATGTTCACCAGGGAAACGGAACAGCAACCATTTTTGAAAATAAGCCCAAAGTTTTTACTTTTAGCATGCACTGCCACAATAATTTTCCGCTACGCAAAGCAAAATCAGATTTGGATATTCCGTTGGAACATTTTACGAATGATCATAGCTGTCCTAAATATTTTTAAAATTAAAAAATACAAACGTAATTAGATTTTTACTATTATTAAAAACGAATCCCCCCATTTAAATAAAATCCCTTGTTTATATTTGGATTCTGGTGGGTCTGGATCTGTCTGAAAAGGATTATCCAACAGATTTTGCAAATCCTATTTAA
>JAYEKP010000013.1:0-5876 GCA_034661075.1 Bacteroidota bacterium | reverse complement strand
TGTTATTGACGCAGGGCCTGATTTCAGGCAACAAATGCTCCGCGAAAAAGTAAAGGATATTGATGTCATTTTAATTACACACGAACATCGCGATCATATTGCAGGATTAGACGATGTGCGGGCTTTTAATTTTATGAATCAAAAGCCTATTGACATTTATGCCGAAAAAAGGGCTCAAAAAGTTATTAAATCTGAATTTTTTTATTCATTCGAAGAAAAAAAATACCCGGGTGCACCTCAAATAAATTTGCATAATTTAGGGTTAGAACCCTTTAATATTAAAAATGTAGAAATAACACCTATTCAGGTCTTTCATTATAAACTCCCGGTATTTGGTTTCCGTATTGGCGATTTTTCATACATTACCGATGCAAACTATATTTCTGAAGAAGAAAAAGAAAAATTGATTGGAACAAAATATTTGGTTATTAATGCATTAAGAAAAAGGAAACATATTTCTCATTACAGCCTTTCTGAAGCGCTGGACTTAATAAAACAACTTAGCCCAAAACGTGCCTACATAACCCACATCAGCCATCAAATGGGCCTTCATCATGATATCAATGAAGAGCTGCCCCGTGGAGTTTCCCTGGCGTATGACGGATTGCATTTTGAGGTGTAAATACTAATAATCACCTGTTTATATTTATATTTTACATTACAGTTTCCTTTGTTGTAAAAATGCTTTATTTTTAATGGTTAAAAGGAACTAAATTATTCACTAAAATTTATGTATAAGCTATGGAAAAACAAAGAAATACCGGAAGAGGGATTGTTGGAGTAATCCTTATTTTAATTGGGGCTGTATTAGTGGGACGAACGTTTGATATTTTTCCTCATCGGATAATGCACCATCTCTTTTCGTGGGAAATGATCCTAATAGTATTGGGTATTATTTTTATTTCTACAAGAGATAATAAGTTGTCAGGGTGGATTTTATTAACTATTGGACTTGTGTTTTTAATTCCGGATATTTTATTTATACCCTACCCGGTTCGACGATTATTTTGGCCTGTAGTTTTAATTGTTATTGGATTGTTAATCATTTTTAGGTCTACAGGAGTTGTAAGGACATCAAATCCTGGAACAGCAAAAGCAGATTATATTGATGATTTTGCCATTTTAGGTGGTGGTGATCGAATTATTACTTCAGAAAATTTTAAAGGAGGAAAAGTTACGGCATTATTTGGTGGCTCAAAAATTGATTTAACAAAGGCCCAACTTGCTCCAGGTCAGAATGTAATTGATGTATTTTGTATGTTTGGCGGTTCTACATTAATTGTTCCCGAAAATTGGAATATAAAAGTTGAAGTGGTTTCCATTCTTGGAGGCTTTTCTGATAAGCGTACAGTTAGAACCGGAACAACGATGGATGTTGGAAAAGAAATTGTTATACGTGGATTTGTTATGTTTGGTGGTGGGGAAATAAAAAATTGATTAAAAAATCTTTTTTGTGTTGAACAGTATATTATTTATAGTTGATATTTGATTCCAAAACTAATACTTGAAAGATTGAGATTTAATCCATAATTATTGTATTTGTTTGTTGTTTCAGGATCTTGTTATCTTTAATAGATGTTAGCTGATATCCCAGGAAACCTGTTGTTAATTCAAGAGATACCTTATCAGAAAGGCCATAACTAAAACCAGGAATTACTCCAATGCCAAATTCGGTTCGTGTATCTCCATCATTTGTTGTGCTCCCAACAGTTACTTTTTCTGTACCACTGGCAAACTGAATTCCTCCTTCTCCAAAAAAAGATAACTTATCACCTAATGGAAAATACATGCGGGCATAAGGAGAAATTTGAAACATAAATAAAGAACTTTTTGTATCTGCAGCATCATTTTTTGACATGTCAAGACTAAAACCGATTTTCCCTCCAATAGAGAAATTATCTGAAAGCATATATTCTACATTGGGAAGCAATACGATATCTGTATATGTAGGTCCTTCATTGGTTGTCCCGTCTGTAGTGGTTTTTGAACTTTGTCCCATAAATCCTATTGAACCTCCCACTTTCATTTGAGCACTTAAACTAAAGGAAAGTGCAATAGCCATAATTAGTAAAATACTTTTTTTCATAATTTAATTTTGTTTTTGGTTAAAAATAAATTTAAGTAATCAAAAATAATTAAAAAATTATATCTTCAATAAGTATCTGAAAATATCTTTCAGATGAAAGTGTTATAATCAAAAATCAGACCATTATTAATATAAACTTTCCAGTATATATTTTATAATTGGATTTGATTTTTCAGGTTTTACAAACGAGCGGGTTTTGTATTTGGGAGGTAGAAATATTTTCCGTTCTATCATTTCATTAATTACGGACTGATATTTTAATGATATTTTTCCAATTAGTAGCGATATCACATCATTCTCTTCATTATAATAATTTAGAATATAATTATATCGTTTATAATTAAAAGAATGGATATCGAAAATTATCGCATGATTATTTCGATTTTTACTATACCACTCGTTTCGGTCATATTTTAGTACTTTAAAAGGGAGTAATAAAAAATCAACGTTTATTGTTTATTTCTGATATAGATAAGTTTGATGTTAGGATTCTCGGATTCCCGTTCATCAATTTCAAACTTTTTAAGCGATGCAATTAAGGGAGTAAGCTTTTGGAAGCCATAGTTACGAGGGTCGAAGTTAGGTTGTTTTTTTAAAAGCAATGTTCCAACTTCGCCTAAAAAGGCCCAGCCGTTTTCATTAGCTACATCATTAATAGATGATGAAATAAAATGAATGAGTTTTTTATCGGGTTGGTAAATACTTTTTTTCGATTTTTTACTTTTTTGAGTCGATACATTTTCTGTTGGTTCATCTTCAGAGCTGATTATTTCCAGATAAATAAATTTATCGCAAGCTGCGATAAAAGGTTTTGGTGTTTTCTTTTCGCCCATACCAATTACATGCATCCCGGTTTCTCTTAGTCGGGTTGCCAGGCGTGTAAAATCGCTATCACTCGAAACCAGGCAAAACCCATCTACTTTACCCGAATATAAAATATCCATGGCATCAATAATCATGGCCGAATCGGTAGAATTTTTCCCGGTGGTGTAGCTGTATTGTTGTACCGGCGTAATGGCATTTTCAAGCAATACTGTTTTCCAGCCTTTGAGGGTAGGCTGGGTCCAGTCGCCATAAATTCTTTTGAAGGTAGGTATTCCGTATTTTGCAATTTCCTCCATCATCCCTTTTATATTTGCATAAGGAATGTTATCAGCATCAATAAGTACAGCGAATTTCAGGTCTTGTTTCATAAATTTTTAAAATGTTTTATTCAAAACCACAAGTTACAATATTTCTATGGTTTTTTATAGTGCACAGGCTATAAATGTTGATTTATATTTCTGGGACATACATACTGGACTCCTATTCTGAAGGTAGTGTAAAACAAAACTGGCTCCCTTTGTCTAACGTGCTTTTAACGCTTATTTCCCCGTTATTTTTTTCGATAAACTCTTTACATAAGATTAATCCTAATCCGGTTCCTTTTTCATTATTTGTACCTTTTGTGCTAAAATTTCTGTCCACATCAAATATTTTAGGAATTTGATTTTTTGGTATCCCCACACCGGTATCTTTAAAACAAATTATATATTGATGTTTTTCATTTTCTTCTGTTTTATATTTGTTTGCTGTTATTTCAATTTTTCCTTTCTGTGGAGTAAATTTTATGGCATTGGAAAGCAGGTTCCGGAACACCAATTTAACGGATTCTTCATTGGCCAGTACATTGATATCTGTGTTTAGGTTATTGATTAGCTGTATCTCTTTGTTTCTAATATTTTCTTCATATATTCCCAGCGTCTCTTCAGTAATATCTTTTAGGTTTATTTTTTTGGGGGTAAAATCGATTTTGTTCAATTGAACTCTTGACCAGTCTAGTAAATTTTCTAATAACTCAAATGTTTTTTCGGATAAGTTTTTTATCAGTTTAATGTAACTAATCTTATTCTCATCATCGAATGAGTCATAATTTAATTCTAATAAAGTGGATAATTGCATGATATTTCCCATTGGGCTTCTTAAATCGTGAGCCAGAATGGAAAAGAACATATCCTTACTTGCATTCGCTTTTTTTAAGGTTTGGGTGGTTTCCAGCAGTTTTTCCCGGTTTATTTTTCTTTCCGTAATATCTTCTTTTATACCCAGGAAGTTAATAATTTTTCCATTATTGTCTGTAATAGGTGAAATGGTTGCATTCTCCCAATAAGTTGTTCCATCTTTACGTCGGTTCAGAAATTCTCCTTCCCAAATCTTACCATTCAGAATTGTAGCCCAAAGATTTTTATATTCTTCACGGGATGTATATCCTGTTTTTAATATCCTTGGATTTTTACCTGTTAATTCATTGGGTGAATAACCCGTAATCTTTGAAAATTGTGGATTGGCATATTCAATATTTCCTTTTAAGTCTGTAATAACAATTGAAACGGGACTTTGTTTTACAGCCGTTGATAATTGCCGGATTTCATTTTCAACAGCTTTCCTGTTGGAAATATCATTAATGGAAACTACCCGGCCAGGTTGATTGTTGAGTTCAATGGTTTTAACTTTTAATTCAGCAGTAAACTCTGTTTTATCCTTTTTTACCGCAACAATTTCATAGGTTCCGGTATAATTTTGAGCTAATTTATCTTTCACAATGTTTTGATAATCTTTTCTAATAAAGTCGAAAATAGTGCTTTTGGCCGCAATTTTCTCATCAATACCCATCATATTTAGAATAGCCGGATTTGTATCGATAATTTTGCCGTTCTGATGAATAAAGATGCCTTCATGGGTAACCTCGGAAAACATCTTTAATCTTTCTTCAACTTGTACCCTACGAGTAATGTCTCTAACAATGCCAAAGGCTTTTTCTTCTCCATTAATAACCATAGGAACCGTATTAATATCAACATATTTCAATGCTCCTTTTTTGGTGATAATTCGAGCACTGTCATGTAAGCCATTTCTTATGTCAGGAAGCGATTTGCTCGATTTTTTTATTTTTTTTAAATCATCAGGATGAAGATAGTCCCATGACTTCGACCCAATAATTTTTTCTTTTTTATAACCGAGTATCTCTATAAATTTATTGTTTACAAATTCAATTTTGCCCTTTTTGTCTCTAATATATATACCATCATTTGCATTCTCAATTAAAGTACGGTAAGTATTTTCTTTTTCTTTAATTTCTAATTCTGAAAGTTTACGTTCAGTAATATCTCTGCTTATACCTAAAACACTCTCCATTTCATTTTTAGCATTTTTTAAAGGAATCATAAGCGTATCGAGCCATACCTTACGCCCTGCATAACTGCTTTCAGAAACAGCTTGTTTACACTCTCCGGTTTCAAAAACAGATTGTATAAAATCGCATTGTTTTTGAGCAATATCCTTAGGGAATATGGATTGTACTTTTTTACCAATGATTTCTTCTTTTTTAAAATTTAATTCTTTAGTAGCATGAATATTAATGTATTCAATAGTGCAAGTGGGAGAGATGATAAAAATACTTTCTGGGGATGAGTCGGCAATGTTTTTGTAAAATGCCACTTGTTTTTCCAGTCGGGCAATTTTTTGTTCCAACTCTTCGTGAGAAGAATTTTTTGATTTCATTTTCAGCGATTTAAATTTTTATACTTTTAATACACCAATTTTGATTGTTTTGTTTTAAAATTTTGATGGAAAACGATCATACTAGTCTAAAGTTCGTAAAAAAAAGTATTAAAGACAAATATTAAATCACATCTGTCCTAAATAATAAAAAAAGATAGCCAATTTAGAGCTCTTGTTTAAAGAGCCCTTATTTTTGTAGTACTAACCAACTAAAATATAAATTGGCTATAAAAACAAATTTAACACTCTT
>JAYEKP010000012.1:0-5920 GCA_034661075.1 Bacteroidota bacterium | reverse complement strand
TGCTATTGGTAAAAATAAAAATCGAATAAAAATATTATCAGGTGAGCGCATTGTTGAGGAGGTAAATAAAATTTTGCAATCACCAAAGCCATCCATTGGTTTTAAGTATTTGGATGATACGGGTTTATTAGAAGAATTTTTACCTGAATTAACCAGGTTGAAAGGGGTGGAGACAAAAAAAGGCAGAAAACATAAAGATAATTTTTTGCATACGATCGAAGTGGTAGATAATATTCGTAAAAGAACCGATAATTTATGGTTGTTATGGGCAGGATTGTTACATGATATTGCCAAACCTAAAACCAAAAGGTTCTCCGAAGAAGTTGGATGGACTTTCCACGGTCATGACCGTTTGGGAGCAAAAATGATTCCTTCGATTTTTAAACGGTTAAAATTACCGTTGAATGATAAAATGAAATATATTCAAAAATTAATTCAATTGCATTTGCGTCCCATTGTTTTATCGCAGGATGAAGTAACAGATTCTGCAGTTCGGCGTTTACTTTTTGAAGCGGGTGATGATATTGATGATTTAATGATTTTATGTCGGGCCGATATAACTTCAAAGAATGAATATACCCTCAAAAAGCATTTGAAAAATTTTAAGCTGGTAGAACAAAAGTTGATTGAGATTGAGGAAAAAGATGCAGTTCGGAATTTTCAACCTCCCATTTCGGGCGAAGAAATAATTGATACTTTTGGAATTAAACCGTGTAAATTGGTTGGTGATATTAAAAATGCTATTAAAGAAGCCATTTTAGATGGTAAGATAAGAAATGATTACCATGAAGCCCGTGAGTTTATGATAAAAAAGGGGAATGAACTGGGATTAAATCCCAGGGAGTAATTAGAAGCATTGTAATAAGTTCAGTTGGATTTATTGATTGAAATTTAAAATCAGGTATATGGGCAAATGATCACTATAGCCTCCATTGTATCTGTAACCAATAAATGTTCGGTAAGGCTTATAACCATAAAAGCTTTCATCGGGTTCCATTAAAAAATCCTGATTAAATACATGTACATCATTTAAGGTGGAGTAAACTTTATTTTTTTTATCTAATAAAAAACCCGAAACAATAAACTGGTCAAGCATTGTCCATTCTCCCTGGTATTTATGGCTTCCAATATTTTGTGTTTGTTGTAAAAGATAAGATAAGTTATATAACTGATTTGTTTCTATTGAATTATAATTGAGATTTGCCTTTAAAACATCTTTTAAGCTTTTATTTACTGGAGTATCGTTAAAATCACCCATAATGATAATATTGGCATTAGGATTAATTTTAAATATTGAGTCAACGTTGTTTTTTAATGTTTGTGCTGCAGTAACTCTGTTTCCTTCCGATTCTAACTGACCGCTCCATCGCGAAGGCCAGTGGTTGACAAAAATATGTAATGTGTCGGTATTATTAGCGATCCCCTTTACATAAAGAATATCTCTGGTTTTATAATCTGGATTTTCAGCAAAATTTACTGTTATTGCTTTATCATAAAGAGGTTTAAAAAAATCATCCCTGTATAATAATCCAACATCTATCCCACGCCTGTCGGGTGATTCGTGATGTATTACCTGATATTCGAATTTAACAAGGGGTGTATTATTAACAAGATCATTTAATACGCTGCGATTTTCGATTTCGCAAATTCCAACAATTGCAGGAGGGTTCCATTTTCCCACAGCAATAATTACTTTATAAATATTATTGAGTTTGTTAAAATATTTTGACTTTGTCCAGTATCTATCTCCAGAAGGTAAAAATTCCTCATCGTTTTTTAGGCTGTCATTCTCCGTATCGAATAAGTTTTCAACGTTATAGAACATTATTTTATATGCATCTTCAGTATATTGTGCATAGATATTTTTTCCAATGAAAACAAAGAATAAAAAATATAGAGGCAATAGAATTTTTTTCATCATTATTGGGTTTCAATTCGTTCAAAAGCACCTAAATCAGGGCCATTATCGTTTATGCGATTGTTTAGATTTATATCGAGTGGAAATAAATTCCCATATTCAAGGCTTCCATAATCTTTTGCAACGGATAATGTGTCCAGCTCATAATTATTATCGTAAGGAGATTGAAATTTAGGATCATTATTTACAATTATATTTTTAAAATAGTTATTATCAGCTGTTGAGAAATCTTTATCCACTTTTATCAGCGTATGATCAAATAAAAAATTAAAATTTTCCGTTTCTACTTTATCTAAAAATAATTCCGATTCTTTATTACCATAGATAATACAATTGCCAAATATAGCCTTATTCAAAGGCCTGGTTTGTATGTTATTATCTACATCAATATAATAATTGTTAAGTAACACCGACGGGGTGGTTCGGGTTGAATATCCCCAATAATTGGCAATAGTGCAATGATAAAAGGAATACGAACCGCCAATAGTTAGTGCAACGGCAAATTGTCCACAGTTGCCAATTACGTTGTTATGGGCTTCAATTGTTGAACCCTGGGCATACAGCCCAACAGCGGTCATATTTAGAATTTTGCTGTTAGATAATTGGAGTGTGGGTTTTAATTCATTAGCCAGAGTATCAACCTGTATCCCAATTATTGCATTTTTAATTTCTGTAAAATCGAAAAAGTTATTATTACTACCTGCCATAAGCCAAATACCATCCCATTGGCCTGGTATATCATTATAATCCTCTTCGGGTCTGTCTCCTTGAAAAATAATAGGTTCCTCAAAAGTACCATCGGCAATAATAGTCCCTAAAACATAAAGCCGCGAGTTTTTATGAAAATGTAATTTTGTTCCGGGTGCAATGGTTAAAGTACTGTTTGTGTCTACCAGCATTGAATTGTAGATTAGGTAAGGTTTGTTGTTTGTCCAATACTGAGTACCCTGAATAATTCCATTTTCTTCTCCATTAATTAAGTTTACATCTTGTCCCCATGAAACAAGATTAACATCCTGAGTATTGTTTTTGTACGCAAAGATAATTGAATCGTTAACTACCAGTGGTAAATCAGAATTATTAGGATCAATGGTTACTTCAATAAAAATATATAGACTGTCTTTCCCTTTTATTTCATAATTATCCAATTTTGTTCCCGAAAAGCCATCAATATTTATTCTGTAAGGTGAATTATTCCCTCCGGCAAGGTAAATCGATGAAACTTTTACTGTTTTAGAGTAAGGATTTTTTACCGTCAAATATTTAGTTGATGTACCGATGGTTGTAAAAATGGTATCGAACATAATGGTATCTTGCGAAAATTCTAGTTTTATATCTGAGGCATCATAAAAATTTTCTTTTTCACAAGAGATGATTGATGATATAATAATTAAAATTAAAACAATTTGAAATTTTGATTGCATTTTAGTCTGTTAATGGTGTAAAAATGTAACGATTTTTATCATAATAAATTATTAAGATAATTTTAATTTTTTAATTTTAGAAATTGTTTTTATATTTATTTTTGAATAACAAATTTAAATAAATGTTTACATTTGTTTTATATTGATTAATAAAAGGCCTTAAATAATAATAAAATGCATATACAAAAAGCCATATCAGAGAACTTAATTGAGATCATGTATTTGTTGCGGCAATGTATTGAAGATTTTAATAAAAACAATATTTATCAGTGGAATATTTCTTATCCCGATACCCATCGATTAATAAAGGAAATTGAAAATGGATCTTTGTATCTAATGATAAATAAAGGTGTTCCTGTAGCTACTATTACTTTTGATGAAAATCAGGATGAAATATTTAACGATGTAGCCTGGAAAAATAATGGGGGAAAGTTTATTGTCATACATAGAATTGCTGTATTTCCTACCTGGCAGCATAAAGGAGTGGGGCAGAAGTTAATTAATTTTGTCGATAAATTTGCACAAGAAAATAACTATAAATCGGTAAGGCTTGATGTAACAGTTGCTAATCAGAAGCTTATTGAATTATACGAAAGGCTCGGATTTTCTCAAACCGGCGAGATTTTGTATCCAAAACAAAAAGTTCCTTTTACGTGTTTAGAGAAAGTTTTTTAAAAAAGCCCGGGGCAACCCCGGACTTTATAAAAAGCAAACTTAAATTAAAAAACAACTAATTAATCCTAAACTATAAAATCGTTGAATAATTCAATTAACCCCTAAATTTTACCATGAAATTTTTATAGTTCAATTTGCTCTCCTTTATAAAATTCTAATATTTTTTTTCTGAAAATAAATTCATATTTAGCTTGCGAAACATTCGACAAAGCGATATTATATTCATTTTTTGCCGATTTATATTCAATAATATCAACCATCCCAACTTCGTATTTTTGTTCGGTATATCTGAAAGCTTCAGCCATCGATTGGGCCGATTCCAGGTTTGCCTTATATCGTTCTTGTGCTGCAGAAGCTTGTGCCTGTGCTTGCTGAATGTTTTTGTAAACATTTTGTTTTTGTAAATCTAAATTTAATTTAGAATCGGCAAGATTGATTTTAGCCTGGTTTATGGCTGTTTTATTTTGCCAGCGATTAAAAATTGGAATTTGTAAAGCTACATAAATAGCCTGACTCGCATTATCGCTAATTTGGTCCATATAGGGATAATGATTCGTTGGATCGTTAATATTTTGAGCTAGTTCATTATATCTTGATTGATATTGATATCCAATATATACTGATGGACTGAGATTTCCATAGGAAGCATCTAGTTTTTTTTCTGAACTTTTAACCTGATATTCAGCACTCTTTATTTCAGGTAATATTTCCAATGCATTATTATAAATATTCGTAACACTATTTTTATCTGTTTTTTCTGTAATGTCAGGTATTTCAGGGAACTCTATTTCAAAACCTTCAACACTTTCAAGATTTAATAATTGAGTTAAGTCTAAATAAGCAATTTTTAGGTTATTTTGTTTATTAATCAACTCTGCTTTTTCTGCTGCTGCTTGTGCCTGTATTTGAAGTAAATCTCCCTTGGCAGCATTCCCTATTTTTACAAGTTTTTTTGTTTTGTCTATTTGTTCTTGCGTAATTTGCAGTTGTTCCTCTGCGTTATCAACCAACTCTTTGTTTAATAAAATTTGTAAGTAGACAGTAGTAATATTTAAAGTAATATCATTTTTAGCTTTTTCAGTATTTTGTAATTGGGCAAGAAAACTAAAACGATTACTCTTTATATTATTATATTTTTTTAAACCTTTGAAGATTTCCATTTCTGAAGTAAGGGATAAACTCCCTCCCTGAAAATCTTGATTCTCATATGTATACGTATCATAATTGATCGCTTTCCCTGAATTGTAATAATGGTTTCCACTTGCGTTGAGATTAGGTAACAATTCCATTTTCGATTGTAAATAGTTTTTTTCTGCAATTTCTGCTGACAATTCTTGTCTTTTTACTGTTAGGTTATGGTCAATGGCATAATTGATACAATCTCTTAGCGACCATACTTCCTGGGCGTTTAAAGAATGAAGCGAAACGATTGTAATGATTAATGCTACGATTATTTGATACAATTTCATGTTCATGATATTATTTAAATGATTTCACAATATTTGTTTTATTTATTCACAATCTGTGCCAAAATTAATAATTTATTGATATTTAGGCTCTTAAATTTATCTTTTTTTTCAAATAACTATTTATAGTGCCCGAAAACGGAACAACTGGTGTTCGGTTATGAACATTTCCCATTCTTTAGATGAAAACGAGGACTTAAAATACGGTTATTTTAAAAACACATACGGTTATTTTTGAAATCCATACGATAAAAAAGTCACTATTTTTTCTTTCTTATAAATATTTACTTTAGCCTTATCAAAAAGAAACGGGAAATTATAAAATTTTATTTGAATGAAGAAACTTTTTTACACCATAAGAAATAAAATTTTAACTGTTTATTTTTTCGATATTGGTGTTCTTGTTTTGTTTTCGATTGTTACGCTGTTCTTTTTTA
>JAYEKP010000011.1:0-5926 GCA_034661075.1 Bacteroidota bacterium | reverse complement strand
TTTGGATTAGGAGCATTATCCTTTGTGGTTGCAACATGTGGTGGCCTGTTTTTTGCTAAGTTAATGAACTTATTTCTTAAAGGTGATAATAAAATTAATCCGCTTATTGGTGCATCAGGTGTTTCAGCAGTACCAGATAGTGCTCGGGTTGTTCAACACGAAGGGTTAAAAGCCGACCCAACAAACCATTTATTAATGCATGCCATGGCTCCAAATGTATCTGGTGTAATTGGCTCAGCCGTTGGTGCCGGTATTTTGTTAAGTTTCTTAATGTAAAAAAATAGAAATTATGAAAAAGTACAAATGTAAAGTATGTGGCCATATTTATGACCCTAAAGAAGGTGATCCCAAAGGAGGTATTGAACCGGGAACTCCTTTCGAAGATATTCCTGACGATTGGAAATGTCCGATTTGCGGTGTGACTAAAAAAGATTATGAACCTTTAGATTGATAGCTTAATTTCTTATATAATTAGAGATGACAGAATTTTTTGTCATCTCTTTTTTAATTTATTCGTACGCTATCCCAACAAGATTGTATAAACTGCTGTAAGGTTGTTATAGAAATATCTGTTTCATCGAAAAGTATCATTCGTAATACAACAGAAACATGAGCAAAGATTAGTTGAATTATAAATGGTTCTGGCAATGTTCTTAAATATCCCATTTCAATTCCTTTTTGAATAAAATCAATTGCAGGCTGATAATGCCTTTGATTAATTTCTTTCACTTCATTTTTTTCTAAAGGGGATGAAGCATAATGCTCTATAAATTGAAACTTTTGTGGATGAGCTTTAAAATAATAAAATAAGTTTTTCCATATTAAAAAAAACTTATTTTTATAAGGCATAGCATTATCCATATTTTGAATAAATGCTTTGCCCATTTCTTCTCTTAATTCAGAATATACCGTTTTAATTAATTTTTCTTTGCTTTTAAAATAGTAATAAATAGTGCCAGCTGCAACATTTGATTCCTTGATGATTAATTCCATAGTGGTTGCATACAACCCCATTTCAGCAACTAACTGAATTGTAGTTTCAATAATTTGTTGTCTTTTGGTCATTGTTTTTTATAATCTTCAGCCATTTTTAAAGCTTCATAAGCGCTGACAATACCTCCGGTATAGGATAATTTTTCGAATTTTGTTTTCCACTTTATTAATCGTAACCCTTTCCGTGGTTTATACACTTTAACATCGGGATAAACTAAAGCCGATTTTTGAATGATTTCTTTTACCTCCACAGCCGATAGCTCAGGATAATAGGATAGGAGTAGCGCAGCTACTCCCGAAACTACCGGTGCCGAAAAACTGGTTCCATCAGCAATTTGATATTTATTTTCCGGTGCTAATGATTTTATTCTGGAGCCCGGAGCAAAAATATCTACCATCTCGTCACCATAATTTGTAAAACTGGCTGCAAATTGTTTATTGCACGTTTTGGTATTGGCACCAACAGTAATCCAGTTATCAACAACGGAGTTCTCATCAATTATTTTTGTTGGATATTGTTTTACTTTATCAATATTATTGGCATCGTTTCCTGCAGCATGTACCAGAAGGACATCGTTATCCTGGGCATACAAAACCGCATCATCTACCAAATATTTATAAGGTGATAAATCTTTACCAAAACTCATATTAATGATTCGTGCCCCATTATCAACGGCATAACGTATTGCCTTTGCTACGTCTTTATCTCTTTCATCGCCATCCGGAACAACTTTTAATGCCATAATTTTTGCATTTTCTGCTATACCATCAATTCCGAGGTCATTGTTACGTTTTGCAGCTATAATTCCCGACACAAATGTACCATGAAATGCTTCCGGGCCATAAACATTGTTGTTGCCATAGTTTTCACTCATGTCGGTAACATCATCACCAATAATTGCTCTTGGATTATAATCCGTATTTAAATGGTAATCTAATACAATATCAATGTGAGATTCAATTTCTTCGAAAATTTCTTCGTTAATACCATATTTTACAAAGTTATAAATGGTTTTAATCTCCTTTTTATATGTTTTATCAGCCTCTTTTAAACTATCCAAATCATTAATTACAATAGAATCTGTTTGTAAAACATTGGTAATGGTTTGATAAGCATTGTGATATTTATTTTTATATTTTTCAAAGCCACTTTTTTGGCGTTGGGCGTCTTTTAAACTCTTTTCATATCTTTTGGCTGCCTCTTTGTACAGGCCATATAACTCTTTTTCTTCGTTGCTTAAAGTACTCTTTTTTACATCACTAAATTTTGGATGGTACTTTTTATAAATTCTTGTTATTTCAAGATTCTCATGGGCAATATTCTCCCCTTCCGCATTTCCCAGGAAGTTCCATCCGTGGATGTCATCAACATACCCATTTCCATCATCATCTATACCGTTATCCGGGATTTCGTTTTTATTTATCCACATATTCTCCTGTAGGTCTTCGTGATTAAAATCAACGCCGCCATCAATTACAGCAACAATTACAGGTTTAGATTCTTTATCTTGTAAAAATTGATAAGCCTTATCGATTTCTGCACCATAAACCTGGTCGTCTATTGGTGATTGATTAAACCAGTCGTGTTCAATTTCTTTTTTTGCATTTTCGTTGTTTGTGTTTTGGTCTTGAGCTTTTACTCCAAAAAATGTAAATAATGCTAATACAATTAAAAGTGTTTTGTTCATCTGTTTTTGTTTAAAATTAAGTAATCAAAAAAAAGAGAAAGTCACGCTTTCTCTTTTGTACAACGTAAAAGTAGTAAAATTATTTGAATATTGCTATCTCTTTTTCGCCCGTTGACTTACTGTAGGCTCGAAACATCATATTTGTATTAAAAGGCATAGCTATATTCCCATTTTTATCAACAGCAATAATACCTCCGTTACCACCAGCTTCTACCAGTTTATTATTGACCACTATGTTTGCAGCATCTTCTAAACTTAAATTTTTATATTCCATCAGGGCTGAAATATCGTAAGCAACAGTATAGCGTATAAAAAACTCACCATGTCCGGTAGCAGATACAGCACAAGTATTGTTATTGGCATAATTTCCCGCACCAATAATGGGGGAGTCCCCAATACGTCCGTATTTTTTATTGGTCATACCACCGGTAGATGTTCCTGCAGCCAGGTTTCCATTTTTATCTAAAGCGACACATCCAACGGTCCCATGTTTTTCTGCTTTTAAAATGCGTTGTAAACTTTCCCATCGATCTTGAACATAAAAATAGGATGAGTCAACAATTTCTATCCCTTGTTGCTTCGCAAAATCAGAAGCTCCTTTACCAGCCAGCATTACATGCTCTGATTCGTCCATCACCTTTATAGCTGCTGATATGGGATTTTTAATATCACCCACACCGGCAATAGCTCCGGCATTTAAATTGCTTCCATCCATAATGGAAGCATCCATTTCGTTGGTTCCTTCGTGGGTAAAAACAGCTCCTTTTCCTGCATTAAATAATGGACAATTTTCAAGATAATTGATGGTTTTTTCAATAGCCTCAATACTTGTTCCTCCTTCGGCTAAAATTTTTTCACCAATAGTTAAAGCTTTGCCAAGTTTTTCTTTATAAACTTGTTGTTGTTCTTCGTTAATATCTTTATTGCTTGCATTTCCAGCTCCTCCGTGAATTACAATAACATACTCCGGGCGAGGAGATTGATCTTTCTGCGTACATGAATAAACAAAAAGTAATGAAATACTAAAAAAGGTAAATAGTTTGAATAGATTTTTCATGATGGTTTTTAATTTAATTTTTTTATGGAAATAATGTAACTAATTTAACAATAATTTTACTTTTGTATTAATTTATTTTTAACGATGATGAAACAACGGTTAAGATTTTTTTTTACGTATGCTTTGTATTGGCTAATTTTATTCATGGCAGCGCGTCTTTTTTTTCTACTTTATCAATATAAATTTTCTTTTGATATTAGTTTTTGGGAATGGTTATTAACATTTGTTTATGGCATTCGACTAGATATTTCATCTGTAGGATACATTTTGGCCATTACAGGTTTAATCTTGACGTTTACTTTTTTATTCAGCGGAAAAATTATTCATAAAATTCTTAAACCATTTACACTTTTTGTTTTTGCTATAAGTTCAATCATAATTGTTGTGGATTTAGAATTGTATAAAAACTGGGGTTATCGCATGGATGCCACTCCTTTATTATATATTACCAAGCCAAAAGAGGCAATGGCATCAACCGAATGGTGGCTCACTTTAATTCTGTTACTATTTATTATTCTGCTTATTTTTTGGGGAAATTATGGGTATAATAAATTATTAAAACCAAAAATATTAGCTATAAAGCAAGGTAACATAGTTACACTTTTTCTTCTACTATTTTTAACAGGTACCATGATTCTTCCTATTCGTGCTAGCTTTGGAATTGCTCCTGTTAATACAGGTATGGTTTATTTTAGTCAAAATAAATTTGCTAATCATGCTGCTATAAATGTAGTTTGGAATGCTATGCATTCAATGCTATACCGGAAAAACTCTGAAAAAGCATATCATTTCATGCCGAATCAAAAGGCAGAATCGATTGTGAACAATTTGACGGTTCATGACAATAATTCATTAAAAATTTTAAATAAAAAAAATCCTAATGTCGTAATATTAATTCTGGAAAGTTTTACCACTAAAGTGATTGGAGCTTTAGGTGGAGCATGGGATTCTACTCCTAATTTTAACGAATTAGCGAATGAAGGGGTGCTGTTTACTAATTTTTATGCCAATGGCGACCGCAGTGATAAAGGCATTGTTTCCATCCTAAGCGGTTATCCTGCTCAACCAACAACATCCATTATCAAAACTTCGAGCAAAACAGAATCGTTACCTTTTTTGTTTAAAAATTTTAATTCACTGGGTTACGAATCCTGGTTTTATTATGGCGGGAATATAGACTTCGCAAATATGCGTTCTTACTTTCTAAATAGTGAAGTACATCACCTTATAACGGATCAACAGTTTGATAAGAAATATCGAACCACAAAATGGGGAGTACACGATGAACACTTATTTTCTTATCTTTATGAGCATATGGTTGAGGCTGAAAAACCTTTTTTTAAAGTTGTTTTTACCCTTAGTAGCCACGAACCATTTGATGTCCCTATGGAACCTGTTTTTGAGGGAAACGACAGAGCAACAAAATTTCGAAACTCAATTTACTATACCGATCGTTGTTTAGGTGATTTTTTTCGTAAAATTAAAAAGACAGAAATTTGGGATAATACTTTGTTCATTTTATTAGCCGATCATGGTAGCCCTCGTCCGGGGAATTCACAAAACCATGAGTTGGGAAAATTTCATATCCCCATGTTATGGGTCGGGGGGGCTTTAAAATCTGATTCAAAAATTATGAATAAACCGGGTTCTCAAATTGACCTGCCAAATACTTTATTAAGTCAGATTTCATCTGTTGATTCGTCTTATATTTATAGTAATAATTTATTGAATCCCAATTATTCAGGTTTTGTATATTATGCTTTTAACGATGGCTTTGGTTTTATAACCGATTCTACGAAAGTTATTTATGATAATGTTGGCAAGCATATTTTATATGAAGAGGGCAATGAGATTTTGGAAGATTTAGAAAAAGGAAAAGCATATCTTCAATTGCTTTCCAACGATTATATTAATCGTTAAACAAAATTTAATTTCTTCTCGTTTGATTTTATCTTAACAGGAATGAACAAATAATTATTATACCTGTTAGATCATTGTATAAATTGACATCAATAGGTATTTTTAATACATTTACTTAATTGAAAAAAACTTAAAACTTTAACATTATGGCAGATCTTTCGGTAAACTACATGGGACTTAAACTTCGTAATCCAATTATTGCAGCCAGCTCTGGGTTAACCAATTCTTTAAATGATATTATAGAATTTGAAAAAAAGGAGCAGGTGCA
>JAYEKP010000010.1:0-27646 GCA_034661075.1 Bacteroidota bacterium | reverse complement strand
AAATATAAACAAGGGATTTTATTTAAATGGGGGGATTCGTTTTTAATAATAGTAAAAATCTGTCCAAAATACCTGTAATTACGTTTGTATTTTTTAATTTTAAAAATATTTAGGACAGCTATGGGTTTAAAATAAATTCTTAAAAAAAGAATATTTAAAATTGAACTTTTTATAAAAATTTTACCTTTGTAGTTCATGTCAACACATTATTCATTTATGGAAAATTTTATTGTTTCAGCTCGTAAATACAGGCCATCAACTTTCCAGTCGGTTGTTGGACAATCATCGATTACAACAACATTAAAAAATGCAATTAAGAATAATCACCTGGCACAGGCATATCTTTTTTGTGGCCCACGTGGAGTTGGAAAAACTACTTGCGCTAGGATTTTTGCTAAAACTATAAATTGTAAGAATCTGGACGAGAAAGTTGAACCTTGTAATGAGTGCGAATCGTGTATTGCTTTTAACGAAAATCGATCATATAATATTCACGAATTGGATGCTGCTTCCAATAACTCGGTTGAAGATATACGTCAATTAATTGAGCAGGTAAGAATACCACCCCAGGTAGGGAAATATAGCATTTATATTATCGATGAGGTGCATATGTTATCCGCACAAGCTTTTAATGCTTTTTTAAAAACTCTCGAAGAACCACCTGCACATGCGATATTTATTCTTGCCACAACGGAGAAGCATAAAATTATTCCAACCATTCTTTCTCGTTGTCAGATTTTTGATTTCAATAGGATAAAAGTGGATGATACGGTTCAGTATATTGAACATATTGCAAAGAATGAAAAAATCGACTATGAAACGGATGCATTAAATGTTATTGCACAAAAAGCTGATGGTGCCATGCGTGATGCCCTTTCAATTTTTGATCAGGTTGTAAGCTTTTCCGGAAATAATATTACCTATCAAAATGTAATTGAGAATTTAAATGTACTCGATTATGATTATTATTTTAATTTAACCGACGCATTTATTTCACACGATATTTCAAATGCTTTATTGCTTTTTAATGAAATCCTGGATAAAGGTTTTGATGCTCATCATTTTATTAATGGACTTAGTGAGCATTTTCGAAATCTGCTGGTTTGCCGCGATGAAGCCACCTTACAATTACTCGAAGTGGGAGCTAATATTCGCGATCGTTACAAACAACAAACCCTACATTGTGATCCATTATTTTTATTTCAGGCGCTCGAAATATCCAATAAATGTGATGTTTCTTACCGAATGAGTAGAAATAAGCGATTACATGTTGAGTTAGCCATTATTGAGTTGTGTAATATAACACTCGAAAAAAAAAAGTCTGAATTAAACCAAGCTGAGGCTGATTCTTCAATATCCCAAAAACAAACATCCAAAAAAAAGCAGAAACCTGAAATAGAATATGAAGATTCCAATACTAAAAAGAATATTAACCCTTCTGTAACTGATTCAAAAGAAATCTCCTCTTTTTCAATAAAAAAGAAACTATCTCAGGTTCAAAAAAATAAAAATGAAACAGCAATAGATGAAAACCCAGATTCCAATTTAGTCGCAGAACCAAATGATCAGGTTAATGACTTTTCTGAAAAAGAATTAATAGAGAAGTGGCACACTTTTTCTAATAATCTTGGAAATAAGCCCAGAATATTTAATACCCTTACTTCTAAAGATCCAAAACTTGAAGAAAATTATATCGTAAGTTTTATTATCGATAATAATTTACAGGAACAGAAAATTAATGAAATAAGAAATGAATTATTGACTTATTTAAAACAAGAACTCCAGAATTCCGCCATAGATTTAAAACTTATTATTACTGAATTAGAGGATGATTCGAATAAATTGTATACTTCAGAAGATAAATTTAAACACATGTTATCTAAAAACGAAAATTTAGGAAAACTTAAACAGGAATTTAATTTAGATCTGGAATAAGACATTTTTTAACTTTAAAAAAGAAAAGCCTCAAATTACGGAGGCTTTTCTTTTATAAGGATTTTATTGAATTATTTATTAAGCTGTATCTTGTTGCTGTATATTCTTCCGTTTTGATTGATTCTTATGATATAAATTCCGTTTCAAAAACTAATATTTTTTGATTATCAAGCAAATATTTGAATCGCAGTATGAAGAAAAAATATCTGTTTGTCCCATATATCGATAAACAATAAATTATGAAAATGTTATTTTATTTATGATTATGTAAAAAAGTAGAGATATTTTTTTCGAAAAATTTACGCTTTATTATTTTTCATTTCACAATTTTGTTTAAGCATAAAATATTACATTTGTAGATTAATCAAAAACTCAAATAAACACATTAAATAATGGCTTTACTTACAAATATTTTAACCAGGTTTTTTGGAAATAAATCAGAAAGAGATATTAGAGAAATTGCTCCAATATTAGAACTTATAAAGGATGAATATAAAAAAATTGTTCAATTAAGTAATGATGATTTACGTTCGGAAGCTACAAATATTCGACAGGAAATATTGAATCATATTCGTGAAGAAAATGAAAAAGTAACTGATCTTAAAACGAAAGCTGAAAGCGATGACATTGATGTTTTGGAAAAAGAAAAAATTTATGACGAAATTGACAAAATTGAGAAAATTATAGATCAAAAACTTGAAGATAAGCTGAATGAAGTTTTGCCTATTGTTTTTGCGATTGTTAAAGAAACAGCACGACGCTTTAAAGAGAATGAATATATTGAAGTTACAAGCAATGATTTTGATCGCAATTTAGCTGCAAAATATGAACATGTTGAAATAAAAGGGGATAAGGCAAGGTATTATAACTCATGGATAGCCGGAGGTAATGAAATTACATGGGATATGGTACATTACGATGTTCAGCTTGTTGGTGGAATAGTATTGCATCAGGGTAAAATCGCAGAGATGGCTACTGGAGAAGGGAAAACTTTAGTAGCAACCTTACCTGTTTTTCTTAATGCCTTAACAGGAAGAGGAGTTCATATTGTTACCGTTAATGATTATTTGGCAAAACGAGACTCTGAGTGGATGGGGCCTATTTTTGAATTTCATGGTTTATCCATTGATTGTATCGACAAACACGAACCCAATTCTGATTCCAGAAGAAAAGCATATTTATCTGATATTACTTATGGTACCAACAACGAGTTTGGATTTGATTACCTTAGAGATAATATGGCGATTAATCCTGAAGACCTGGTACAAAGAAAACACAATTATACCATTGTCGATGAGGTAGACTCGGTATTAATTGATGATGCCCGAACACCACTAATTATTTCAGGTCCGGTTCCTAAAGGAGATATGCAACTTTTTGATGAGCTTAAACCTAAAGTAGAAACCCTTGTTGAAGCGCAAAGAAAATTAGTAAATCAGATATTAGCCGAAGCCAGAAAGGAGCTAAATGATAACCATACAGAAAAAGCAGGTTTCTTACTTTTACAAGCTTATAAAGGGTTACCAAAAAATAAAGCTTTAATTAAACTATTATCCGAAGAAGGAAATAAATCATTAATGCTAAAAACTGAAAACTATTATATGCAGGATAATAGTAAACACATGCATAAGGTTACGGATGATTTGTTTTTTATTATCGAAGAAAAGAATAACTCAATTGAAATGACCGATAAGGGAATTGATGTTATTACGTCAAAATCGGATGATGCTAAATTTTTTGTTTTACCCGATATAGGATCTGAAGTTGCCGAGTTGGAAAAATCGGAAATGAAAGAATCGGAGAAGCTTTCTAAAAAAGATAAATTACTTCAGGATTATGCGGTAAAATCTGAAAGAATTCATACCATTAATCAGTTGCTTAAAGCATATACGCTTTTCGAAAAAGATATTGAATATGTAGTAATAGATAATAAAGTTAAAATTGTTGACGAACAAACCGGCCGTATTATGGAAGGCCGCCGTTATTCTGATGGATTACATCAGGCCATTGAAGCAAAAGAAAGGGTTAAGATTGAAGCAACAACCCAAACTTTTGCTACCATTACTTTGCAGAATTATTTCCGTATGTATCATAAATTGGCTGGTATGACAGGTACAGCCGAGACAGAAGCTGGCGAATTTTGGGATATTTATAAACTAGATGTAGTGGTTATACCTACTAATAAACCTATCGTTCGTAATGATTATGAAGATTTAGTTTATAAAACCAAGCGTGAAAAATATAATGCTGTAATTGATGAGATTGTTGACCTTGTGAATCATGGGCGCCCGGTTTTAGTAGGTACTACATCAGTAGAAATATCCGAGCTTTTGAGCCGAATGCTTAAAATAAAAGGAATAAAGCATAATGTATTAAATGCAAAATTGCACCAGCGTGAGGCTGATATTGTTGCTGAAGCAGGAAAATCGAAAACAGTGACGATTGCAACGAATATGGCAGGGCGAGGTACCGACATTAAACTTTCTAAAGAAGTAAAAGAAGCAGGAGGTTTAGCCATTGTGGGTACTGAGCGGCATGAGTCTCGACGCGTAGACCGTCAGTTGCGTGGGCGTGCCGGACGACAGGGAGACCCTGGTTCCTCTCAATTTTTTGTGTCTCTCGAAGATGATTTAATGCGCTTGTTTGGATCTGGTAGAATTGCCGGTGTTATGGACCGCCTGGGATTGAAAGAAGGAGAAGTGATTCAACATTCTATGATTTCAAAATCGATTGAACGCGCTCAGAAAAAAGTAGAAGAAAATAACTTTGGTATTCGTAAGCGATTGCTTGAATATGACGATGTGATGAACTCTCAGCGTGAAGTTATTTATAAAAAACGCCGACATGCTTTATATGGAGAACGATTAGGGGTTGATATAGCTAATATGATGTTTGATGTATGTGAGAATGCAGTGTATGATTATCAGGAAAATTCTGATTTTGAGGGTTTTAAATTTGAATTATTGCGTACTTTTTCTATTGAACCTCCATTTAGTGAAGAAGAATTTTTGAAAGAAAATACCGAAGGTTTAATCGATAAAGTGTATAAGGTTGTTCTTGAAACGTATAAAAGAAAAGAAGAAGCTATTGCAAAACAAGCATATCCTGTGATTAAGAATGTATATGAAAAAAGCGGTCAAACATATGAAAATATTGTAGTACCTATTACCGATGGTGCAAAAACGCTACAGGTGATTACTAATCTAAAAAAATCGTACGAAACAGAAGGCCGTGATTTGGTTAAATCGTATCAGAAATCAGCCATTCTTGCAAATATTGATGAATCATGGAAAGAGCATTTACGCGAACTGGATGATTTAAAACAATCGGTACAGGCAGCAACCTACGAACAAAAAGATCCTTTATTGATTTATAAATTTGAATCGTTTGAATTGTTCAAAACAATGATTAATAAAGTTAATCGTGATGTTGTTGCTACCTTGGTTAAAGGACATATCCCAATTCAGGATCCCGACCAGGTTCGTGAAGCAGAAAAACGAAGAAAAACAGACTATAGCAAATATCAAACCAGCAGGCCCGATCAGGTTGGTGGTGATCAGGAGAATAAAAAGCAAAAAGCTCAACCTGTAAGGGTTGAGAAAAAAGTCGGCCGTAATGATCCATGTCCTTGCGGTAGTGGCAAAAAATATAAGAATTGCCATGGTAGGGCCCAAGCAAATTAAAACAAACCCTAATAGGAAATTAATCAATTAAGGCCTCTAACTATTTTAGAGGCCTTATTTTACTTGTGAGGGTTATAACTTGCTGTTGTATGGTAAGTATGAAAAAATATTTTGTTTTTTTCTCCTACAAAATTAAAAGTTTGTGTTTTAGATATTCCTTTGGATGAATTTGTTTTTAAGATCAATTTATTATTGCCTCTTTTTAAAGGAATACGACTATAAGAAATTGCGTAAGGAAGTGTTTGCCAGTTTCGAGTATCCGCTTTTTCAGTGATGGTGTTTACAATATTGATTAAAGTTCCTAAACCTTCATCTTGTTCGTCGGCCAGTAACTCTAAAGCTTTTTTGGTAGCTAATCGCATAATAGCATTCGCCATTTCACGTACCATCCTGTCATTTAATGTTTTAAATGCAATATCATTAATATCTTGCAAAAGTTCTAATTTATAAATATTTGAGTTTTGATATATTGCAGCACTATTATATACGGGAGGACGTTCTACATATTTGGGAAAAGCTACCCTGAAAAAACGTAATTCTTCAAAAGCTTTTTTTTCTTTTGATGATTTATCGCCAATATAAAGAGGGAAGGAGAGATTATACTCGTCATTAACCAAGGTAATATATCCTTTTCTTTGATTTGGAACTTTAACAAAATTAATGCTGTTTTCTGTTTTATACGGGCCAAATCCGTTTAACCAAAAAAATACTAACTCTCCATTATCTTTTGGATGGTGTTGGTATTTCATTCCAAATTTTTTTTCATAATAAGCTACTTCATCATAAAATCCGGTAAGATGAGCTGTTCTTAATAAGTCCTTTTTTAGTTGTGAAGGAACGGGGATGTTAAAATATTCTTTATAATCTGTTTCGTAAATAGTTAAGGCATTCCGATAAGCAATAAATGCATTATTATAGTCATGGTCGATTTCATAAAGTATACCCATCAGGGTATGGGCAAAAGCATCGCGTTGATAACGATTTTTATGGTCTTTATATTTATCGTTAAGCTGATTTAATTTAATGTTTATACGTCTGCATTCAACTAGTGCATCATCATATTTTTCTAACTTAATATAGTTTAAAGCCATAAAATAATTAACCATTATGGTTTCAAAATCTTCGGGGCGGTATGGTTTTACATTCGGATTTGAAATTAGGGTAAGCGCTTCGAGATAATAATTTTTAATATAATCTTCGATTAAATGTTCTGCCTTTGTAAAGTAAAAATTACTTTCATTATAATTTTGTAATATCCAGGAAACATATCCTCTGTTTAAGTAATATAATAGTTGATTTTTTCCCGTTGCTTCGTTTTTATTTTTTTCTAACCAATTATTCGCTTGTTGGAAATTCCCGGAAACAATATAATTTTGAAAATCAATAGTTTGAGTATAATAGGTTGCACATCCTGTTAAGATTAATATAGAAATGAAGATAAAGTGCTTATATTTTGGTGAAAAAATCTTCATTTAGGGTTTGGTTGAAAGATAATGTTAACGGTTCATTTTAGTTTTTGATATATTTTTTAATTTTCTTTTCACCAATCCAAACAATTTCATTGGTTTCCAGGTGAGATAGTTCAAGGTTAATTTGATAATACACTATTTTTTCTTTTTTGTAGGTATCAACAATGGAATTAATCGTTCCTTGAAGCATATAGTCTGCTCCCAGCTCAAGCCCCCAGTTTTTTGCTGTTTCTGATGATGCAAAATTTTGTTGATCCATTCTTTCCTGTCTAAGAGCTTCTCTTTTGGCTCCTGCTTGTACTAATCTTGCTGAGGCATCTTGAATGATTGCTTTTTCGATATCTTTTATAAAAGTATTCGCATCAATATGTTCGTGGCTTCTATTTCTGATTAACCCAACAATTAATATGGGCCGTTTATTGGGATTTTTTGTTTTATAAAAATGAATCCACTGATCATGTAAAAGCTGATTAATCATTTCTTCCGCTACCATTCTGGAATCGGAATCATTCCATCGGCCACTTAAATCCGTCGTCTGCTCTGTTGAAATTCTTTGTACTTGTCTTTTTGGTGAACATCCAAAGAAGGTGAATACTAAAAATGTTACAATTACAATAGAGTATATTTTATGCATTCCACTAAATATTTTATTTAACAATATGTAATCGCTACATCAAATTTCAGACCATAATAAATGATTACTGCTTAATTTTTTTTATTAACTCAGCAATTTTCTTATTCGTTTCAGTACTCACAGGAACTAAGGGTAATCTTAAGTTATTTTTAATAATACCCATATGGGCAAGAGCAGCTTTAACTCCGGCTGGATTTCCTTCAATAAATAAATAATCAATTAACTCTATTAACTTATAATGATTCTCCAGAGCTTCGGTAAAATTGTTACTTAACGCTAGCTGTACCATCGTTGAAAATTCTTTAGGGAAAACATTCCCTACAACAGATATTACACCCGAAGCACCTATTGACATTAAAGGTAGCGTAAGTGCATCTTCGCCAGAAACAACAATAAAATCAGATGGTTTATTTTTAATAATTTCCATAGCTTGGGAAAAGTTACCCGATGCCTCTTTTATAGCAACAATATTTTTAAAATCATGGGCTAAGCGTAAGGTTGTTTTGGCTTGGATATTCGAGCCTGTTCGTCCTGGTACATTGTATAAAATTACAGGCACAGGCGACACTTGCGCAATGGCTTTAAAATGCTGATAAAGCCCTTCCTGGCTTGGTTTGTTATAATAAGGGGCAACAGATAAAATCGCATCAATCTGATTAAAATCTGTATTATGGATTTTATTTACGATGGATGATGTATAATTACCTCCCATACCCAAAACAATAGGTATACGATGGTTAACTTTCCGTTTTATGAAATTAACCAAATCATCTTTTTCTTCATTGGTTTGGGTTACTGATTCACCTGTAGTACCAAGTACCACAAGATAGTTAATATTATTAGAAATTAAATGCTCAATTTGTTTCTCCAGGGCTTCGAAATCTATTTCCAAATTATCTTTAAATGGTGTAACAATGGCTACACCCGTTCCAACAAATTTATTATTCATAATTTTATTGATTTATGAGTGTTAAATAATGTTTTATTTGCTCAATAAGATATTCAATAGAATGATTTTTACCAATATCTATCATTAAATCCTGATATTGATATTTTTCAGATTGTCTGCCAATTTTAAACGATGAGTTAGACAATTGGCCAATATAAAATAAAGGGAAATATTCTTTTAAGCTTAAATCAATTAAAATATCAAAATGTTGCTGCATAAATTGATGGATCACTTCGTTTTTTGGTTTATAGAACCAGTTAAGGTCCTTTTTACAAAAGAAGTTAATTCCTTTACGCAATAATAAATTCTCAGGGATTTTCTTTTCAGGAACAAAACCCAGAGCAAAAACTTTTAAATTGTTATTTGCTAAAAAGGACAGAAAATTTTTTACAATAGTAAATGATGCTTCGTCAGGGGAATTAAAAATAATGCCTACAGTTTGGGCCGAATTAAAATTGTGTACTTTAACCTGACGATTATTTTTTCTTAAGTTTCTTTTAAGACTTAATTTTCCAATTAATTTTTTTATTTTATCTAAATAATTCACGCTACAAGTATATTAAAATTTATGGTATTCCTTAATCTTTACACCAGGAATTTATGTTAATAATTGAAGAAAATCATCTTCATTAATAATTTGAATATTCAAATTATTTGCTTTTTCCAGTTTTTTAGGCCCAATATTTTCACCTGCAAGTAAATAGTTCGTATGGGATGATATTGAGCTTGTATTTTTACCCCCGTTACTTTCAATTAACTGTTTCAGTTCATCTCTTGAGTGCTTCTCAAAAGTTCCTGAAATAACAATATTTAGTCCTTTTAATTTATCGGTTTGGTTGTTTGTCAATTTATCCTGAGTTAATTGCACTCCTGCATTTTTTAATTTCTCAATAATCTTAATATTTCGATTATCTTTAAAATAGTCAATAATACTTTGAGCAATACGTTCACCAATTTCGTCAATAGCCGTTAAGTCTTCGAAAGATGCATTCATAATTTCATCAATTGATGGATATTCAGCGGCTATGGTTTTTGCAACGGTTTCGCCAACATATCTAATTCCAAGTGCATAAAGCACTCTTTGAAAAGGAACTGTTTTTGATTCTTCGATGCTTTGCAATAAATTATTCGCCGATTTTTCTCCAAATCTTTCTAAGGATAAAATATTTTCTTTCGTAAGATAGTATAAATCGGCACTATCGGAGATTAATCCTTTATTAAATAGGGCTTCAATGGTTGCTTCAGCACCACCAATATTCATGGCTTTTCGGCTTACAAAATGCTCTATTCTCCCTTTTATTTGTGGCGGACATCCAGCGGTATTAGGACAATAATGTTTTGCTTCGCCTTCAATTCTTATTAAATCACTCCCGCATTCAGGACATTTTTTTATAAAATCAATTTCTTTACTTCCTGGTTTTCTTTTTCTTTTATCCACTCCAACAATTTTGGGTATAATATCACCCCCTTTCTCTACAAAAACGGTATCATTTTCATGAATATCAAGTAGTTTAATCTGGTCGGAATTATGTAGCGATGCCCGCTTAACCGTTGTGCCGGCCAATAATACAGGTTCAAGGTTTGCCACCGGAGTAATTGCTCCGGTACGTCCTACCTGGTATTGAATAGAAAGTAATTTTGTGGTTGCCTGTTCGGCTTTAAATTTATAGGCGATAGCCCAGCGTGGTGATTTAGCTGTATATCCCAGCTTTTCTTGCTGTTGATAATCGTTTACTTTAATTACTACTCCATCGGTACCAAAAGGTAGTTGATGTCGTTCCTTATCCCAGTAATTTATATATTCAAAAATTTCATCTATTCCTTTACAAATTTTAATATGTTTGGAAACTTTGAATCCCCATTCACGGGCTTTGGTTAAGTTTTTATAATGGGTTTTAAAAGGTAAACGATCACCTAAAATGGAATATAAAAAACAGTCTAACGGCCGTTTAGCAACAGTTGCCGATTTTTGTAATTTTAATGTTCCTGCAGCAGCATTTCTGGGATTCGCAAATAGGGGCTCATTATTTTTTTTACGTTCGTTATTAATTTTCTCAAATCCTTTATGTGGCAATAAAATTTCACCACGGATTTCAAATTCTTCGGGAAAATCATTCCCTGATAGTTTTAATGGAATGCTGTGAATGGTTTTTACATTGTTGGTAACATCATCGCCTTTTACTCCGTCGCCGCGAGTAACCGCCTGCGTTAAAAGTCCTTTGTTGTAAGATAATCCGATAGCTACTCCATCAAATTTTAATTCGCAGGTAAATTCCGTTTCTTCCCCATTAAGGCCTTTTTGTACGCGTCGGATAAAATCGGTAACTTCTTCGGATGAATAAGTATTCCCTAACGACAACATTGGATATTTGTGGGTTACTTGCTTAAATTCGAGTGTAGTATCATTTCCTACACGTTGGGTAGGAGAGTTTGGGTCAAAAAATTGAGGATTATTTTCTTCGAGTTCATTTAATTCTTTTAACAAATTATCGTATTCAAAATCGCTGATCTCCGGTTGAGCTTTAACATAATATTGATAATTATGATAATGTAATATTTGTCTTAATTTTTCTATTCGTTCTTTTATCTTTTCTTTGGTCATGCCTAAAATGATTTGGGATAAACAAAAATACAAATGCTTTTGTTAACATCAAATTATTGTTATTAACACAATCTTTTAATATATTAACAAAAAAATAATACATTATTTTTAGATGAAACGCATCTTTTTTATTTTAATTTTTGGATTAGTTTCTGCTATCTCTTTTTCACAGGAAAAAGATACCGCTGTTTTAAATGGAGATAGGCCCGATCAAACGGAATCGGCTTTCCTTGTTCCTAAAGGGTATTTTCAATTTGAGAATGGATTTATTTATGAAACAACAAACGACAGAATTACAAATATTTCTTATTCATCCATGCTGTTAAGATATGGATTATTCGATCATTTTGAATTACGATTGGGTACCGACTATAACCATGTTAAACGAACTTTATTTAATGATTTAAAGGGATTTTCTCCGATTGCTTTAGGTGGTAAAATACATGTTAATGATGAAAAGGGCTGGATTCCTCAGATTGCTTTTATTGGACAAATTAATCTTGCAAGTACAGGAGGAAATGCTTTTTTGCAAAAATATCATAGTACAAAAATGCTGTTAACTTTCGGACATAATTTACCTAATGATTTATCTATAGGTTATAGTGTTGCGCTAGAATTTCCAGATAATGTTGATTATACGATTGGTTCCTATACTTTTGTTGTAGGATATTCGATCACTGAAAAAATAGGAACATTTATTGAAGTTTATGGGGATTTTTCAAAATATTTGAATGCTCAGAATAAATTTAACGGAGGAATAACTTATTTAGTTCATCCACAGATACAGCTTGATTTTGCTGGAGGTTTTGGTTTGTCACAATATACCCCTAACAATTATTTTTCTTTTGGATTGATTTATTTATTTAAACCATTCTAGGTTTTTCGTTTTGTGTATTTAAAAGGATATCTTAATTTTAAAAAATATTTAATACTACATGAAACATCCATGCAGTAATGTTTATAAAAATGGAATGAATATAACATGGATATTTCATGAAGCCAAATAATTACTATAAAATATATACTTGTGAAACATTTTGTTTATTTTAAGTACTTTGTACTTGTTCATATAGTATTTTTATTTATTGTAGGTTGTTCCGATGAAGATAATTTTAAAACAGATGTGGCAACATTTGAGAAGCTTGAATTAGAAGACGAAACATATTGGAATGGAGCCGACCTTTCTGGGTCTTTTGTCAGTGGCAATAAAATTTTTCGTAATCAATTTTATCCTGATTGGAATACCTGGAGCGGTTTTGCATATTCTAATATCATTAATTATGAGTTTTATAATGATGAAAGTATGTTTGCTGTTTATTATGAAAATACAGATTCTAAAGAAAATACTTATGCCATAGGACACCAACTGGGCAACATTACAATTACATTTAAAGACAGTATTCATGGTGAAGAACCAAGATCTGTCCAGTTAGCCAATACTACCTATACGGCCTTAGCTATTTTATACGGATACGATTATGCTAAAAAATTTGGTGGAAGAGATGGCCGCGACCCAGATTGGTTTAAAGTTACCATTAAAGGCATAGGGATGGAAGAACAGGTTACCGGGACTATTGATTTTTTTCTGGCCGATTACCGCTTTGATAATGATGATGAGGATTACATTGTGAATAAATGGCAGTATGTTAATTTAACTTCCTTGGGAAGGGTGAAAAGATTAGCATTTGAATTATCTTCATCTGATGCAGGAACACCGCTTTATTTTTGCCTGGATAACTTAAAGGGACGAATACCTTTTAATTAGGATTTTTTTCAGTTTCTTATAAATATTGATTGAGCATATCAATCAACTCGTTTGTTTTTATTGGCTTTGATAAATAATTATTACATCCTGATTGAAGGATTAATTCTTTATCTTCTTGCATTGCATAAGCTGTTTGGGCAATAATAGGGATATCAGGATTTAATTGTTTAATTAATTTAATTGCTTCTATACCATTTAAAACAGGCATTTTTATATCCATAAGGATTAAATCTATATCTTTTCTTTTTTTGAAAATTTCAACAGTTTCTTTTCCATCGATTGCATGCAGTAAATTTAACCCTTTATTTTTAAGGAGCATTTCAAGGTATTTGTAGTTGCTTTCTTCGTCTTCAGCAATTAGTATCGTTTTCCCTTTCCAATGAGATGATTTTTTTTGACTTGTTTTATTTGTTTCTTCTATTTCATTTTCAGCAGTAGTTTCTAAAGGTAAGGTGAAATAAAATGTTGAACCCTTATTAATTTCAGAATTTAATAGGATATTACCACTGAGCTTGTTTACAATATTTCTTGTAATAGTTAGTCCTAAACCAGTTCCACGATAAAGTTTGAATTTATCTGGCTCTAATTTATTGAAATGCTTAAAGATTTCTTTTTGTTTATCCTTTGGTATTCCAATGCCTGTATCGGAAACAAAAAATTTCACTGTTTTTTCTTTATCTAATATTTTATATCCAAATTTCACAAATCCTATTTCGGTATATTTAAAAGCATTGTCAAGCAAATTCGTTAGTACTTGTTTTAACCTGAAAGGATCTGTTTTTAGAATAAAATTATCTCTGTAATTGGTTTTATCCAGTTTTATATCAATATGTTTTTTATTAATTTTTTTCCTGGTTTCGATGTATGTATCATACAGTTCCTGCATTAATTTATTAATATCTGTTTTTTTACTTGTAATGGACACTTCGTTTGCTTCAATTTTTGCCAGATCAATAATATCGTCTATTAAATGAAGTAAAGTGTTACAATTGTTATTAATATGACTAACAAGCTCTTCACGCTCATCAGGATCTGTATCAGTATCGACTAACAAATTTGAGAACCCTATAATAGCATTCATGGGAGTTCTTATTTCATGCGACATGTTAGCTAAAAATGCTGATTTTAAGCGATCAGATTCTTCTGCTTTTTCTTTGGCATTCTTTAAGGCTATTTCAGATACATGCCTTTCAGTAATATTTCTGCAAATACCTACTATTCCAAGGGTATTTCCATCGTCATCAACAAAAGGAATTTTTAAGGTATCCAATAAAAAATGTTCCCCATCAGCATTTTTTTCCCACGATTCCATTCTAACGGGTTCGTTGCCTTCTAAAATTTTTTGGTCGGTACTATAAAAAAAACTAGCCTGTTCTTTAGGAAATATCTCATGATCTTGTTTTCCAATAATTTCATTATGAGTTTTATTATTAAATTTGCAAAAAGCATCATTACAACCAATGTAAATATTCTCCTTATTTTTGTAAAAAATTAAATCCGGAATTGAGTTAATCATTGAACTCAATAACGATTTTTCATGAATAAGCTGTAGCTCAGCTTTTTTTCGTTCACTTAATTCTTTTTGTAATTCGGAGGTTTTAAGGGCTACTTTTTTTCTTAGTGATCCAGACCAAATAAGAATGGCTCCCAATACTAATAAAAATGGGATAAGAATCCAGATGATAATTTTAAATACTTGAGTTTTTATATCTTTTTTTTCATATACGGCAAACCATTTATCATAAATACGGTCATACTCACCAGTGGATTTAACAATTTGTAAACCATCGTTTATTTGGGCTACTAATTTTGGATTATCTTTTTTTATGGCAAAACACAATTCTTGAGTTTTAATTGCTTCCCCTAAAGGGGTTAGATTACTTAAGTTAAATTCATTTATGGTAAATTCTCCTTGAATTTTATTTAGTAATGCACAGTCATACTCTTCTGCTGATAATAACCTTAATGCGGTTTGATAATTCTTTACCGGAATAATATAATCTGTAATCTTTTTATTTATGAGGTAATCATGCATTATATCACCGTTAACGACAATGACTTTTTTGTTTTTAATATCTTCAATCGATTTAATAGTACTATTATTACGAATAAAAACATCAAAAGTGATGAAAAGGTATGGAGTGGAAAAATTTACTTTTTTTTCTCTTTCTCTTGAATAAGACATGGCAGCTAATCCATCAATTTCACCTGCTTCTAATTCAGACCTTACCTGATTCCATGGAGCTAATTCAATAGAAATGTTCAGTCCCATAGTTTTTTCAATTGCTTTTAATAAATCAACACTAAATCCGGTAGGAGTATTTTTTTTGTCTAAAAGTTGATAGGGAGGATAGTCATGGTTTCCTTTAAAAAAAAGAGTATCTACTTGTAAAGATCCTGCTCGTAGATTATTACAGTAAGCAGATAAAATGAGAATCAATGTTATAAGTATCTTTTTTATCATTATAAAAAACAGAAGTGGTGAGTTAGGATATTGAAATCTATATATTTATACGTAATTCTTCAAATAAGGTTTATAACTTTTGTATCATATAATAATAATAATAATAATAATAATTAATTTTGGATAAATATACATTTGTAATGTAATTTCTAATTTTTGATATTTGCTAAATGAAAAATTACTTTATCTTTTTCTTTTTAATTTTATTGTTTTCTTGTCAATCTACGAATAAAAATAACACGAAAGAAAATTTACATGCCTATTCCGTTGATGTAAAATATGCACAAGGGTTTTCTATAGAATATCACGATCATTTCAAATTGCTAACGATTTATAACCCCTGGCAGGGAGCTGAAAATATTCAATATCAGTATGCTTTGGTGACTGATGAGAAAGAAGACTTAATGATACCTGTTGGGATAAAAAAAATTGTTGTTCCACTTAAGAAAGTTATTTGTTTGTCTACTTCACATGTTGCTTTTCTTAATGTTTTGAATGAAACAGAATCTATTGTCGGAGTTTCGGGAACAAATTTTGTTCATAACCAGAAACTTCAAGAAAAAATTTTCCAAAATATTATCGTAGATGTAGGATATGAGAATCATTTAAACTATGAGCTTATCGCAGGTATGAATCCTGATATTGTAATAACTTATGGCGTTGGGAGTGAGGTTTCAAGCTATAATCAAAAACTAAATGATTTAGGTATTGAAACCATGATTATTCCTGAGTATTTGGAAACTCATCCACTGGGGAAATTAGAATGGATAAAATTTTTTGCTGCATTATATGATAAGGAAGATAAAGCAGAATCATATTTTCAAATGGTTGAAAGTGAATATAATCTTTTAGTAGATCTTGTTTCAACAACCGAAAGAGAACCAAAGGTTTTATTTGGTTTGCCCTGGAAAGATACCTGGTATGTTCCTGGGGGTAATTCTTTTCTTGCAAAAATGGTTGATGATGCAGGAGGCGATTATATATGGCATGGAAATGACTCACGCGAAAGTATCCCGCTTGATATAGAGCATGTATTTGTTGAAGCTAATAATGCCGATGTTTGGTTAAATACAGGAACGGTGAAGCATAAAAATGAAATAGTAAAAATTGATGATCGTTTTAGGGATTTTAAGCCTTTTATGCATAGCCGGATTTTCAATAATAATCTACAGCAAAATGAGTGGGGTAGTAATGATTATTGGGAAAAAGGAACGGTTGAACCGCATATTATATTAAAAGATTTAATAAAAATATTTCATCCTGAGCTGCTTCCTAATCATACGTTGGTTTATTATCGATCTATTAACTAACAAAGTTGGAAATTCCATAAATTTGCATTTCTTTTGATTTTCAAATTTAATCAACAGAAAATATTGGATTATAAAAGCAGAAATATCATCTTGTGGATTATTTTAAGCTTATTGCTTGTTCTATTATTTATTACCGATATATTTACCGGATCGGTAAATATACCCGTGGATGAAGTATGGCGAATTATTACCGGTCAATCAACGGACTATCCGGAGTACTTAACCATCATCGCCCGGTTTCGATTCCCTAAAGCATTAACAGCCCTGTTTGCAGGATTTGCATTGTCGGTTAGTGGACTACAGATGCAAACTGTTTTTAAAAATCCATTAGCCGGACCTTATGTATTAGGAATTAGTGCCGGTGCAAGTTTGGGGGTGGCTATCGTAATTATGGGAATTTCATCGTTCACTGTGGTAAGTCAGTTAGGAGTTATAGGAAACTGGGTTGTGGTAATTGCTGCATGGATTGGATCCGGATTAATTCTTTTTCTGATTTTAATGGTTTCGGTAAGGGTTAAGGATATTATGACCATTTTGATTTTGGGTATTATGTTTGGTAGTGCAACCACAGCTATTGTTAATATTTTACAATATTTTAGCAACGAATCGATGCTTAAAGCATTTGTGGTTTGGACCATGGGTAGTTTGGGAGGCGTATCTATTTCGCAGCTTAAAGTTTTAATTCCGGGAATAATTTTGGGTTTAACCATTTCTTTTTTATCTGTAAAAATATTAAATGCCATGCTTGTGGGAGAGAACTACGCCAAAAGTATGGGATTAAATGTGGGTTTATCCCGATTTTTAATATTTTTCAGTACCAGTTTACTGGCTGGTAGTATAACTGCTTTTTGCGGACCTATAGGATTTATTGGTATTGCCGTGCCACATATTGCACGGATGATTTTTAAAACTGCAAATCATCATATTTTGCTCCCCGGAACCTTAATCTTAGGAGGAATAATTTTGCTTTTTAGCGATATTATTTCTCAAATCCCGGGAAAAGAAAATACGGTTCCCATTAATTCAATTACTGCATTGGTTGGGATTCCTATCGTAATATGGATAATTATTCGTAATAAAAAGTTATCAAATTTGGGTTAATTTATGGTGAAAGATGATAGCATATTAACATTACAAAAGGTTGCCATAGGTTATCCTAAAACCAAAAATGAAAACCACATTCTTTTTGACAATATCATTCTATCGGGCCGTAAAGGAGAACTCATTGCACTGATCGGGAAAAATGGAGTTGGTAAAAGTACATTGCTTAGAAATATTGCCGGTTTACAAAATGTTTTGGAGGGTGATATTTTATTCCTGGATAAAAAAATACAATCTTTTAAAAGAAATGAGTTTGCCCGGCTGGTAAGTTTTGTATCTACTGAAATTGTAAATGTAAGTAATTTAAAAGTTTTTGATTTGGTTTCATTGGGACGGTTCCCGCATACCAGCTGGTTTGGAAAATTAAAAGATAAAGATGTTCGGCAATCGCTAAATGCTTTGGAAATGGTAGGGATGAGGCCACTTATCCATAAAAATGTAAATGAGATAAGCGATGGTGAACGCCAGCGTGTCATGATTGCCCGCACACTTGCTCAGGATACCAAAGTCATTGTTTTAGATGAGCCTACTGCTTTTCTTGATTTGCCCAATAAATATGAAATTGTACACTTGCTTAATCATTTATCAAAAAATGAGAATAAAACCATCCTTTTTTCTACCCATGATTTAAATATTGCCATACAGGAGGCTGATAAAATCTGGCTGATGTTAGATAATGAAATTATCCAAGGTGCTCCGGAGGATCTGATTTTAAGCGATACGTTGAATAGGATTTTTAAAGAATCAAACCTGAATTTTGATAAGCTAAAAGGGGATTTCAGAATCAAGCGAAAGCATTCCAAAAAAATTGGGCTTATTGGAGACGGGTTGCCTTATAACTGGACACGAAAAGCCCTGGAAAGATTGAATTATGCTGTTGATAAAGGAAATAATGCCATTGATCATATAGAGGTAAGACAGGTTAAAAATGAGCTGAACTGGAATTTTAAAAGTGAAAATGGTACCTTTGTTTTTGAATCCATTGATGAATTATCCTTATTTTTAAAAACACAAACTAAATAACGTTCGCTATGCAAGGATTAAAAAAAAATTACATCGTACATTCTCATTACTTTTATTTTGTTAATAACGGTAATTTCCATCTTAGGCATTTGGGAAGTCATTTCGCTCGAAGATGTGATGCGTAAAATTTTTACATCACTGTTTGTTATTTTTGTGGCTTCGGTGATTGTGCTTTTTATTTTTTTGGTGTTGATAAAAGATTCGGATAAAGATTAAAAAAGAGGTTGTCCAAAAAGGGTTTTAGTTATTCATATTTCGACGGGCTCAATTTGACAATGAGCTAACAACCAATATGTCACACTGAGCCTGTCGAAGTGGATATATTGAAATAAACCCTTTGTGGACAACCTCTTCGTAGCTTTAGTTTTCTTTTTCCAGCTCCATTTCAATGATTTTTTGAACCGATTCGTGGCTAATCCTTTTGGCTATAATTTTCTTGTCCTTATCAAGAAGGTATATCGTTGGAGTACTATAAATATTGTAAAAAAACCTAAAATTAGTGGTGTTATTAGGATCCCATACATTGATCCAGTTTAATTGATTATCATTAATATATTCCTTCCATTCTTCTTTGTCTCTTTGTGTGTAAACAGCAAATACTTCAACTTCATCACGGGTAAACGCTTCATAAAATTTATTAAGTTGGGGTGTAACTTTTTTACAATGTCCGCAATTGGGCTCAAAAAAATATAGAATAGTAAATTTTGCTTCAATATCATAAAGGGATGCATATTCACCAGTGCTGGTTTCCATTTTTAATTCCTGGGCTTTATTTCCTATCAGGTTAAAACGTAATTTAGCAACCTGCTCTTTTATTCGTTTAAGGGTGTTATCATCTAGCCAGTCAACTTCATCTGTTAAATAATAGTTTTCGGCAACATGTACAAAAACTTTATCCATTCCCATAATATTGCTGCGCTGAAAGGTGTTAATAAAATAGCGCATTACATATTGAAACATTTCTTCATTCTCTTTTGCTTTTGCAGCAATTATATCAATATAATGATTGATTGTATCCGGATCCTGGATTAAAATTTTGGTAAAATAAGTGTTTAGCTTATTATGAAAAACCGGAGTATATAAAAATCGTTCATCCTTAAAATCAATATAATCAAAATAGTGTTGGCGGTTATAATTGTAAGAATGAAACCAACGAACCGAATCGGGGTTGTTTGTTACTTCCGGGATTTCAATTTCAGGAATTTCGGGATTTTTTACCACATTAATAATTACAGAAAACATACTATTATCATAGGCCTGGGCATATTCATCAATTTTATTTTTAACCGTACGGCTCATATGCTCTAGTTCCTTACGGATCAATTGTGCCGAATCGGATGAATTATCCATTTCCTTTAATCTGGCTTGAAGCTCCGATGATTTTTTGTTATTCCTCATCATAAACTCCTGGTATTCTTTGAATGCTTCATTTTCTTTTGAACCGCTAATTTTCATATTTTTCACCAAATCATCCGACGTTGTTTCAATAGCAAATTTTTGGTCTTCGCCAACCAGTAAATCAAAGTAATTTTTTGAGGGTAATACTACAATATATACTCCCTGAGGTAATAATGTATCGGCTTTAAATTTGCCTTTCCCTTTATTATCTAATCTAACCGTATCTTTTACATAGGTTTTATCTCCATAGTAATATCCTAAATAAATTTCCGCATCGGGTTGGTCACTTATGTTAACTTTTATTTCATAACCCTGTGCAAATAATAATGTAGCACTACTGACAAATAAAAGCAAGAAAAGCGTTTTTAAACAAGTTTTCATTGGTTGAGAATATTTAAATGTTTTCATTGTAAAATTTTAATCCAACAAAGGTATTAATTTTTGTACATTAAGGTTATTATTAACATTTTTTAACAGGGAATGCTTCCGATTGTTCAGCAAATTTTTGGTAAATGATTGTTTCATCAGGTGATTAATTTCAGTAACAAACTGTTGGGGAGTATTGGCTATATGAACCATGGATTCTAGTGGTGTATTTTCCACCATTGGTTTGTTTGCTAGGCAAAATCGACCACCGAATAGTGCATTAATGAGTTTTAGTTTTATCCCTGTATTCTGAAAAGTAATTAATAAATGAATATGTGCATCGCTGATTAACTCATTCATCTTTTTTTCTGAAGGATTAATAATTAGTTCTGCATTTATATATTTCTCAATTTTTTCAACAAGTATTTGTGGTGGGTTTTTACCAGCAAATTTAAACGGATAATCAACTTTTGGACAAATGTTTTTTAGAATATATTCTACCGCATTGATGTTTTCGATAACCGATAAATTACCCTGAAATAAAATGTAATTTCCATTTCCGGGTTTGGCCATAACATCCTCGTTAGCATGAAAGGCAGGAAGGTAGATTGTATTAGAATTTAATGATTGAAAATATAGAAAATCGTTTGGAGAGATGGCTGCTATAAAACAGTCTTTTATAACCTGTTTTTTTTCATATTTTTTAAGCTTTATTGATTCCTCAAAATAATAAAACCAACGAAAAAAATTAGTTTCCTTTTTTGCTAAGGCACGATAATATTTGTATTCAATATTATGTGTTCGTAAAATTACCTTACGCTTATTTTTTAAAAGTTTTGATAGATAAAAACTTGAATGTATCCCTTCGAGTAATACCGGATGAGAATCTTTTAAAAGATTATTTAATAAAGCGATGGACGTTCTTGATTTTACTATAAATGGCTTAAATGAAAAAAAATCTACCAGAGATTTGTTTCTGGGATAATAGTATACTTTCTTGCAATATTTTAGTAATTCATCATTTATTGGACGCTCATACTCAAAACAGTGCAGTATAATTTCAACATCGTTTTCCCATAATGCTTTAATTTTATAAAAAACATCAATAACTCCTCCATAATCAGGTGGATAGGGAATAGTAAATGATACGATGTGTATTATATAATGTTTCATTTTTATTTAAAACCTCAAAGTAATTAAAATATTTTAAAGTATAAGCATCAAATATGACTCTTTTACGTCATTTTATGGAATTAAACAGAAACATTCGTCAAATTTTTATTTGTCACTAATTAAAGAAAAATAGGTTCTTGATTTATTAAAATTTTCCTGCCTTCATATTCCATTAATTTTAAACTTTAATGAAGGTTTGTGGCCTGAACTTTATCAGGCCACTTTTTGTTTATTCATTAGAAAAATTATTTAACATAAAATTAATATTATTTTAATTTAGATTATTTCTAAATAATAAAAAAATGATTAGCTTTGTACCGAAAATTAATGATTTTCTTAATTAAAAAAATGGAGGTTTACTATGAAAAATAAATATTTCAAAAGGATAAAAACAATTACTTTAGCCATTATATTAGCTGGAATTGTGAATATATCTAATGCAACTGATTTTAATAATCAGAATTTTAATAACATTTGTTTAGAATGTTTGGAGGTAGATCAGGAAACTGAACGAAAAGAGGAACTTTCACAAATTGAGGACTGGATGATAAATGATGAGTTCTGGAAGATAGAAAATAGAACCGATGATTTTATTTTAAAATTAGAAGCTGATCCTAACGATGAATATTCAGTTGTAGAAGACTGGATGATTGATGATAACTTTTGGATTTACGAAGAAAACAATGATAAAATTGAACCATGGATGCTAGATCCAAATTTTTGGCAAATTTGATTTGGCCGTGTTAGTTTAGTTAGTTAGTATTGAAAAGCGTCTTTTTTAAGGCGCTTTTCTTTTTACGGTTTCTTTTAATTTGCTAAATGATTATTTTGGAATTATCTTTGTCCGCCGAAATTTATTGGTGATTTAGTTATATTTTGTTTATAAATTATGGATATCGAAAAAACACTCAAAGATAAGGTTATTGACGCGGTTCAAAAGATATATGGACAGATTCCTGAAGAAAAAACGATTCAGATACAACGTACACGAAAAGATTTTGATGGAGATTTTACATTGGTAGTATTTCCTCTTTTACGAATTTCTAAAAAACCTCCTGAACAAACAGCCAATGAAATTGGCGAATATCTTACACACGAAGTTGAAGAAATTGATGACTATAATGTGATAAAAGGTTTTTTGAATTTATCGTTACAAGATGATTTCTGGATTTCATTTTTAAATTCTACAGTAACCGATAACGACTTTGGAAACAGGAAAAATGCAAATCCTCAAAAAATTTTAATTGAATACTCTTCCCCCAATACAAATAAACCGCTACACCTGGGACATATTCGAAATAATTTACTGGGCTACTCCGTGGCTAACATCTTAAAAACACAGGGACATGAGGTGGTAAAAGTAAATCTGGTAAACGATCGCGGAATTCATATCTGTAAATCGATGTTAGCCTGGCAAAAATGGGGTAAGCAAATAGACCCTGAAAAAGCTCATAAAAAGGGGGATCATCTGGTAGGTGATTTTTATGTCAAATTTGATCAGGAATATAAAAAAGAAGTTAACGTTCTTGTTGAAAAGGGAATGCGTGAAGAAGAAGCAAAGAAAAAAGCTCCATTAATACTTGAAGCGCAGGAAATGCTTCGTAAATGGGAAGATCGTGACGCGGAAGTTATTTCATTGTGGAAAGAAATGAATCGCTGGGTTTTAGATGGTTTTGATATAACCTATAAAAATCTTGGCGTTGATTTTGATAAAGTGTATTTCGAATCGGATACCTACAAGTTAGGAAAGGAATTGGTATTACAAGGATTGGAGAAAGGTGTGTTTTTTAAAAAAGAGGATGGTTCGGTGTGGGCTGATTTATCTGACGAAGGATTAGACGAAAAATTATTACTCCGTTCAGACGGAACATCGGTTTACATGACTCAGGATTTGGGCACGGCACATCAACGTTATACCGATTTTAATGCCGATGATTTAATTTATGTTGTTGGCAACGAACAAAATTACCATTTTCAGGTTTTGCGGATATTATTAAACAAACTGGGTTTTAACTGGGCTGAGCATATTCACCATCTTTCGTATGGAATGGTAGAATTACCCGAAGGAAAAATGAAATCACGTGAAGGAACGGTTGTGGATGCCGATGATTTAATGGAAGAAATGGTAGACACAGCAGCAGCTATGTCTAAAGAACTTGGTAAACTGGATGGATTTGAGAAAGAAGAAAAAAATAATATTATTAAAACAATTGGTTTAGGAGCTCTTAAGTATTTTATCTTAAAAGTTGACCCTAAAAAAAGTATGACTTTTAATCCCAAAGAATCTATCGATTTCAATGGAAATACAGGGCCATTTATTCAATATAGCTATATACGAATTCAGTCATTAATTAAGAAAGCAAGAGATAAAGAAATATCAGTACCTGAAAACATTGATCAAAAAGTTAAAATATCTCCAAAAGAATTACAGCTTATTAAATTAATACATCAATATCCGGAGATTTTAACCGAAGCAGCTGTAAATTTTAGCCCTGCTGTTATTGCAAATTATGTTTACGATTTAGCGAAAGAGTATAATCAGTTTTATCACGATCATCCCATTGTTAGCGAAGGAAAAACAAATGTTTCACAATTTAGGTTATTACTGTCAAAACAGGTGGGAATAATTATACATTCAGGCATGAATTTATTAGGAATTGATGTACCGGAAAGAATGTAGTTTATTATAAAATTTTAGGCTTAAAATTATACTTTTGCAAAAGGAAAAAATATACATATTATGTTTGAAAATTTATCGGACAGGCTCGAGAAGTCATTTAAAATATTAAAAGGACAAGGACGAATTTCGGAAATTAATGTAGCCGAAACCCTTAAAGATGTTCGCAGAGCATTATTGGATGCTGACGTAAACTATAAGATAGCCAAGAGTTTTACCGATACGGTAAAAAAGAAAGCATTGGGCCAGGATGTAATAAATGCTGTAAAACCCGGCCAGATGATGGTAAAAATTGTGCACGATGAGTTGGCCGAGCTCATGGGTGGACAGGCTATCGATATCAATCTGAAAGGAAATCCTACGGTCATATTAATTGCAGGTTTACAGGGTTCAGGTAAAACTACTTTTTCAGGCAAATTAGCCAATCATTTAAAATCTAAAAAACAGAAATTACCATTGCTGGTTGCCTGCGATGTTTACCGTCCTGCGGCGATTAATCAGTTAAAAGTTTTAGGCGAACAGATTAACGTTCCGGTGTATACCGAAGAGGATAATAAAGATCCGGTAAAGATTGCTAAAAATGCCATTAAAAAAGCCAAAAAAGAGGGTAATAACCTGGTGATTATTGACACCGCTGGCCGTTTAGCTATTGATGAGCAGATGATGAACGAAATTGCGGCAATCAAAAAAGCAGTTAATCCGCACGAAACATTATTTGTGGTCGATGCCATGACTGGCCAGGATGCGGTAAATACAGCCAAAGAATTTAACACCCGGTTAGATTATGAAGGGGTGGTTCTTACCAAACTGGATGGTGATACAAGAGGTGGCGCCGCTTTATCTATCCGGTCGGTAGTGAATAAACCCATTAAATTTATTGGTTCAGGTGAAAAACTGGATGCTATTGATGTATTCCATCCCGAACGAATGGCTGACCGTATTCTGGGAATGGGTGATATTGTTTCACTGGTTGAAAAAGCCCAGGAACAATACGTCCAGGATGAAGCCCGAAAACTGAGTAAAAAGATTGCTAAAAACCAGTTTGATTTTAATGATTTTCTTTCCCAGATAGGGCAAATAAAGAAAATGGGAAACATAAAGGATTTAGCTGCGATGATTCCCGGAATGGGCAAGATGCTTAAGAAAGTTGATATGGATGATGATGCTTTCAAAGGAATTGAAGCAATTATTCAATCCATGACTCCTGAAGAAAGAGAAAATCCAAAGCTTATTAATGGAAGCCGTAGAAAAAGAATTGCTGCAGGAAGCGGGAATGATATTCAGGAAGTAAACCGCTTAATTAAACAGTTCAGCGAAACCAAAAAGATGATGAAGATGATGAAAAATGGAAAAGGAATGGGTGGATTAATGAACAAAATGCCCGGAATGAGGTAATATATTTAGTTAAATTAAAATTTAAATATATATAGCATTATGGAAATAATTGATGGAAAAAAAATATCTTCTCAAATAAAAGAAGATATTGCCCAGGAGGTAGAAAAAATAAAAGAAAATGAAGGTAAAATACCTCATTTAGCAGCAATTATTGTAGGACACGATGGTGCCAGCGAAACTTATGTGGGGCATAAAGAAAAAGCTTGCCAGCAGGTTGGTTTTAATTCTACCGTTGTCCGTTTTGAAGATGACATCGCCGAAGATACTTTGTTGCGTAAGGTAGATGAGCTAAATAAAAATACTGATATTGATGGTATTATCGTTCAGCTCCCATTACCCAAACATATTTCAGAACAAAAAATTATTGAATCTATTGACCCACGAAAAGATGTGGATGGTTTTCATCCAATAAATATTGGACGAATGGTAATTGGCTTACCATCGTATGTTTCTGCTACACCTGCCGGAATAGTTGAACTCATTAAACGGTACAATATCGAAACTTCCGGAAAGGATGTGGTTGTAATTGGTCGAAGTAATATTGTAGGCAAACCAATCAGTATTTTACTAAGTCAAAAATCAGAATTTGGAAATGCAACAGTAACATTGACTCATAGTCGAACAAAAAATTTAAAAGAAATCGTTTCAAGAGCTGATATTGTAATTGTTGCTTTAGGAAAAGCTGAATTTTTAACAGCTGACATGGTTAAAGAAGGTGCTGTTATTATTGATGTGGGTATTACCCGCGTAAAATCAGATAAAACCAAATCAGGATGGAAATTGTTGGGAGATGTAAAATTTGACGAAGTATCTAAGAGAGCTTCTTATATTACTCCCGTTCCGGGTGGAGTAGGGCCCATGACCATTGTTTCGTTACTACAAAACACTTTAAAATCGGCTAAAGGAGAAATTTATTCGAGGATTTAAGTGAGCTGATTTTTATAACAAGGGATATCAGCCCTTGTTTTATTTCACATTCACAGCGATAGTGCTTAATAGTTCAATGTCCTTAATATCTGAATAATCATACTGATATAATCCGTCATCGCCAATAAGCATTAAAATATCATTAAAAGGAATTGCATCATACGCCTGAATATCCCTAAATTGTGCGATAAGGTTATCTGTAATGTGTAATTTATCGGTAACATCATAAATCTTAAGTCCTGAGCTTCCATCGCAAACAAATAAAATAGAATCATCAATACCTAATCCATAGGGCTCGTCCATTGCATAGGATTTTAAGTGAGTCGGATTAATGATATTCGAAATATCCATAACATCAAGACGGTTCTCTATAGCTCCGCATGAATTGCCTGATCGTAGTGTAATGTAAGCATAATTACCCTCTACAACGACGGGATCACAGCTTGTGGCATGCCAGTGGTCTGAAATAAATTCCGGATATTGTGGTTTAGAAATATCATAAATCAACATTCCGTTTTGCGAACCCATAAATAAATAATTATTATACGGAAACAATGTTTCAATGGGCCATGAAGTATATAAGGTATTTGATAAAAGGATATCGTTAACGTTTTCTATATTAAATACCTTTAACCTATAATTATCAATAATAAAAAGAGTATTGTTTTTTATAGCAAATCTTGCCATTGAGCCACCCACTCCAAGCGAAGAATTATTGTCTGAATAGCCTATGTTTCCAGAGGAGTAAGTATTTACCATAAAATCTATCCCTTCG
>JAYEKP010000009.1:55537-90112 GCA_034661075.1 Bacteroidota bacterium | reverse complement strand
AGCGACGCAATCTTTTATTATCAACCATTTACAGATTAGCTTCGCTGAGCTCATTGCTTACGCAATTTCGGTTCCTTCGTCTCCCGATAGCTATCGGGATCCTCGGAATGACACTAGTAATTTTTTTTGCAATGACACTACAATGGTTTTTTTGTTTATTGAAAACTATCCGTAGCCACAGCGAGCCTATTCCTCTCTCCAGTGTCATCGCGAGAGCCTGTTGTTTTTTTCCCTTTCTACCCTAAATGACGAATCCGGTAATACCCACAAAAAAAGGAGCACCTTTCAGCGCTCCTTATCGTAAAATATTTTTTTAGATTTAAAACCATCCCGATTCATCAATCTGAAACGAAGTAGTGCCAATTTCATAATCATCGGCAAAGATATAAACATCATAGTTGCCGGGAATGAGGGCTCCGTTGTTATCCCAGTAAATGGTCACATCAATTTCCTCGTTTAGATAATCTACCGGTCGCTTGGCCGAATAAACAATCTCCTGGCCCTGAAATTCGAACAGGTCTTCTTCCGATTTGGCTAAGATATAATCATCGGGCCCTGCAATACGTACATAAAAAGTGCGTTCTCCGGGTTTGGCAAGCACATTCTCCTTGATGGTAAAATCAATCTGAATCTTTTCAATTTTATTAATGCGGTTATTTTCTTTTCCTCGTCGGTTTAGCGGAGTAGCCCGCACATTTTCGGTACGCAAAACACTGGCCATCTCCACTTTTCCTGATAAATCTTTATTGGTTTCTTCCAGTTCATTTTTGGTCGATACCACCTGGTTAAACTCGTTTTTTACTTTTATATTTTCAGCCACCAACTGTTGGTTAATGGTATTTAGCGAATCAATTTGGCGCACATAACTTTTAGCTACTTTTCGTAAGGTACCCAGCTCATTTTCAAGCTGTTTGATTTTGGCATAGTTGGTTGCTTTTACCGTTTTTATCTCGGCCAACAGATCATCAATTTTTTTCTGCTCGGTAACCAAATGGGCATTCAGCGAATCATTATCGGTCATTAACGAATCATATTCGTTTCTGAGCTCCAGGAGATGCGTTTGTAAAGAATCTTTTTCGGCCGTTAAGGCACCTTCAATTTTTTTTGTGGTATGCATCTGGTTGATGTATAAAAAGGTTACTACACCTAAAAGGACAATCAATAACCACAAAATAACCTGCATGCTTTTATTATTCTTTTTTTGTGGCGGCACGGTTGGCTGCTGCTCTTTTTTGGGCTCATTATTTTCCTGCGTAGGATTGTTTTTTTGCTCTTCCATTTTTATTTTAGGTTTGTTGGGTTTTTCTATTTGATTAGCAAAGGTAATTTATATTTTCTTTTTCTACAATATCGTTATTCCATAATTTCCAGCACCGATTGTAAATAGTACCCTCCTTTGATGACTATCGGTTGATTAAGAAGCTGTGGATCGGGATCGATAATTTCTCGCCATCCCTCATGGGTTAACCCTGTCTGGATTGGGATTTTTAGATAACGGTTATTTTTTTCGGTAAACACAAAGGATTCTTCCTCATGGTCAAAGACAGCTTCTTCGGGCAGAGCATAAATTTTTTGCTCATCGGTTAAAATTTGGGCTTCGATAAACATCCCTGTTTTTAATTGTTGATCGGGATTGTCAATGGTGGCAAAGATCGGTACCATACGTTCTTCTGCATTAATTTTATTGCCTATGCGTTTTACCTTTGTTTCAAAAATCTTGTCGCTGTTCAGCGGTTGAAAAGTAATTTTTTGCCCATAGGTTATTTTATTCAAATCTTTTTCTAAAACGGAAAGAACCAAATTTAATTGTTTGTCGTTAACAATTTCAAAGATGGAGGTTCCGGGACTAACATACATTCCGGTGTTTCCGTGAATAGATGTTATCATTCCGCTCACAGGAGCGGTCACCGCAAACGAAGGGGCAAAATCACCTTTTTCAATTTGTGCTACCTCAACGCCTAACATTTCCAGCCGTGCTTTCAGTGATTTATATTTTGCTTCGGCAGCGTAATAATCGGCTTTGGATTGCTGCAGGCTTTTCATCGAAGCGGCATTTTCTACCGTTAACTCCCCCTGCCGCTTAAACTCTTCATAATAATAATCCTTACGGGCTTTGGTTTCAATGTACTGTTGTTGTAAATCAAAAAAATCAGGGTGTTTGAGCGTTGCCAGCACCGCTCCTTCATTTACCTCCTCTCCGGGAAGAGAATGGATTTGATGGATAAACCCTCCGATGGATGGGGATACATTGGCTTTTTGGTGGGATAAAGCCGATAGTCTTCCGGTACAAAAAACCACATCAGCAATGGTTTGCTGCTCCATTTTACCCATTTCGATACCGGCTCGCTCTTTTTGTTCTGCACTTAGGGCAATCCCTTTTTCTGTTTCTGGTGGAAGATCCGATTTTTCATCACTTCCGTTTTCACCACGGTTTGCGCAAGCCGATAAAAGTCCGGCCAGGATAAATATAAATAATGTTCTCATAGTATGCTTCATTTTATTGGGTATAAAATTCAAGTTTAATAGCTGTCTCATTATAGCGATAAAGCGTTTCTAAATATCCCAGGTTAATCTCCTGGGCTGTTTTAATGCTTTGGATAAATTCCATGTAATTGATTTCTTCTTTTTCAAATTTTGAGCGGGCGGTACGCCTCAAAATCTCTGCTTTTTTTAGCGCACTTTCGTGATAGTACAATAAATCATTCTGAATCTGGTCGAGTTGCAACACCAGGTTTTCAATCTCTTTTTCCAGGTTAAATTTTTGATAGTCAAAGTTGTTTTGTGCCTTTTGGGCTTCGATTTTTGCTTGCTGCACCTGGGCATTTTGCGGCAAAAACCAGATAGGCATACTTAGGCCAATGCTCCATCCGGTAAACCCATCCACCTGATCGATTTGCTGATTAAAATATCCGGCCGATAGTTCAGGAAAGTAGTGCGAGCGCGCTATATTATATTTCGCATTTTCAATGCGGTACAGATTTTCGTAGTAATCTAATAATATGGAGCTGCTAAAACGCTCATTTGGATTGGTTCCTGCGGGTAATGCATAAATCGCCAGGCTGTCATTTTCGGGCAACAGGTTCCCCTCGATATGCATAATTTGTTTTAGATTATTTTCGGCAATAATTAATTGCTCGGTAAGTTTTAGCAATTCGTTTTTTGTGGATGCATACTCGGTTTCGGCCATGGTTTGCTCCAGCAGGTTCGATTCGCCCAGCTCATATTTTAATTGTGCGATACGCACAAATTCCTGGTATAGCTCCACCTGTTTTTGTTTGATCTCATGTTGATTGATCAGAAGGATCCAGTGATACCAGGCAATTTTTGTTTCGGCCGTAATATTTTTTTGGGCCAGCTGTAGCTCCTTTTCCGACAAATGAATATTTTCCTTCACCAGCTTTCCGGATTGGAAATGGCTAAGCAATGAGCCAAAGTTTTGGTTAATCTCAATCGACTGGTCAATCAAAGCTGAGTTTATTTGGCCTCGTTGATAAGAAAATTCCGTAGGTTGGAAATTTAAGATACCCTGCTTTTGTTTTTGGGCAGCGGTAACCGACAACCGGGCATTTTTTATGGTTGGATTATTTTCCAACGCCAGCTCAACAGCTTGTTGAATATTTATTTTCTGAACCGCCTGGTTATCGTCCTGTGCAAAGCTATTAAACCCTGTTGCCAGAATAAGCATAAGTATTACCGGGAGCCCTTTCTTTATTCCCAGAGATTTACGCACAGCATTTTTACTGTTAAAATAGTAAAATAAAATAGGTAATAATATCATGGTTAACATGGTAGAGGTTACCAGGCCGCCAATTACTACGGTTGCCAGTGGGCGTTGCACTTCGGCTCCGGCCGATGTAGAAACAGCCATAGGCAAAAATCCTACGGCCGTAGATACTGCGGTAAGCATTACCGGACGCAACCTTTCGTGTGTAGCTTTTAAGATGAGTTCGCGCATATTGGACATTCCTTCTTCTTTTAGCTCTTTTAAATATTCGATTAAAATAATGCCATTTAAAACCGCCACCCCAAAAAGAGCAATAAATCCGATACCTGCAGAAACGCTGAAAGGCATACCCCGTAGCCATAAAAATACAACCCCCCCAACCATGGAAAGAGGAACTGCCGTAAAAATCATCACGGCATCTTTTAACGATTTAAAAGCAAAGTGTAAAAAGATAAAAATCAATAAAAGAGAGATGGGAACAGCCAGCTGTAAACGATTCATGGCATTTTCCAGGTTTTCAAACTGCCCCCCGTACTGGATATAATATCCGGCATCCATGGTTATCTGTTCATCGATTCGTGTTTGGATATCCTGAATTACCGACTCCAGGTCGCGGTTACGCACATTAACGCTCACTGTCATCATACGATGTGCATTTTCCCTGGATATTTTTGCCGGTCCGTACGTATACTGAATGTCGGCAAACTCTTCCAAAGGCATTTGTTGTCCTCCGGGAATGTTAATGCCCATTTGCCGGATATGCTCAATATCCGTACGGTACTCTTCCTTAAAACGGATCACCAGGTCAAAACGTTTCTCTCCTTCAAAAACATTTCCTGCCATCAATCCTCCAAAAGCACCAGAAAGCTGCCGGTTTATATCTTCGATATTTATTCCATAGGCAGCAATTTTGGAACGGTTGTAATCTATTTTTACCTGGGGCAACCCGGCCGTTTTTTCTAAAATAATATCTGCCGCTCCCGGAATATCTTCGATCGCCGATTTTATTTCGTCGGCCTTTTGGTTGAGGTAACCCATATCTTCGCCAAAGATTTTAATGGCTATATCGGCTCGTACACCGGTGATAAGCTCATTAAAACGCATCTCAATAGGTTGCGTAAATTCATAGTCAATCCCCGGAATCACCATTAATGCTTCTTTAAACTTGTTGGCCAGCTCTTCTTTTGTTTGGGCCGATGTCCATGTTTTTTTGGGATGTAACGTGATAATCATATCAATCTCTTCCATCGACATGGGGTCGGTAGGTACTTCGGCAGCACCTATACGGCAAACAATCTGATCAACCTCGGGAAAATTTTCAATCAAAATATTTTCCATCTCGGTCGTTAGCTCAATGGTTTTACTCAGTGAGGTTCCTGTCTTTAATACCGGTTGAATCACAAAGTCACCCTCGTCGAGGGTGGGGACAAACTCGCCACCCATACGTGAGAATATTATGCCGGTAAAAATAAGCGAAGCAATAGCCAGCCCAATGATGAGCAGTTTATTGCTATAAGCAAATTTTATCACCGGATCATACGATCGATGGGCAATATTCATAATCCATCGGGCAATGCTTTTTTTGTTCTCTTTCTCGGGCTTTAAAAACATGGATGCGGCCACGGGCACCCAGGTAAGCCCTAGAATCATTGCGCCAAGAATAGCAAAGCTGAAAGTAAGCGCCATAGGCCTGAACATTTTTCCTTCAACGCCAGTAAGGATAAGTACGGGGATAAGAACAACTAAAATAATAATTTGGCCAAATATGGCAGAGTTAATCATCTTGGAAGCTCCCTCGAAAGAGATTTTGTTGAGCAACAACGTTTTTTGTTTTCCTGAAGATAACTCAAACTCAGTTTTCTGTTTGGTAACCTGTAATGCAATGAACTCAACGATGATTACCGCACCATCGATGATTATACCAAAGTCAAGAGCACCCAGGCTCATCAGGTTGGCATCAATACCCAGAAGATACATCATCGAAATGGTAAATAGCAGCGAAAGCGGAATAATGGAGGAGATGATGAGTGCCGAGCGTAAGTTTCCTAAAATTAAGATTACCGATAACATCACGATAATACATCCCAGTAAAAGATTTTCAACCACCGTAAAGGATGTTCTGGAGATGAGCTCACTTCGTTCGACAATTGGGTTGATATATATCCCTTCGGGTAAACTTTTTTGTACTTCTGCTACTCTCTCTTTTACAGCATGGATCACTTGTTTGGAATCGGCATTTTTAAGCATCATGATTTGACCCATTACCTTTTCGCCTTCTCCGTTGGCAGTAATGGCGCCGTAGCGGTTGGCATGGCCAAGTTTTACTTCCGCAATATCGCGGACCAGGATGGGTTGCCCTTGTATGTTTTTTACAACAATAGTTCCGATATCTTCTACGGATTCAACCATCCCTTCGCCCCGGATAAAAAAGCTTTGGTTGTTTTTTTCGATATAGGATCCTCCGGCGATGCTGTTGTTTTTACTTACCGCCTCGTAAAGGTCTAGCAAGGTGATATTAATGCTTTTTAACTCGTTAGGATTTACAGCAATTTCGTACTGTTTTAGAAACCCACCCCACGTGTTTACTTCAACAACCCCGGGGATACCTGATAATTGTCGTTTTACAATCCAGTCCTGGATGGTTCGCAACTCCATGGTTGAATATCTGTTTTCATAACCCTCTTCAATATCTAAGATGTACTGGTAGATCTCGCCTAAACCTGTTGTGATGAGCCCCATTTCGGGAGTGCCAAATTCCTCGGGGATATTGGCTGATGCAGCTTTGATCTTTTCTGCAATGAGCTGGCGGGGAAGGTATGTACCCATGTTTTCTTCGAAAACAATGGTAACAACCGACAAACCAAATTTTGAAATGGAGCGTATTTCGATCACTCCCGGCAAATTGGCCATCTCAAGCTCTACCGGATGGGTGATGAATTGCTCTACATCCTGGGTGGAAAGATTGGTAGAAACTGTAATCACCTGTACCTGATTGTTGGTAACATCCGGAACGGCACCTACCGGGATTTTATATACTGAATATAATCCAAAAGCAGCAATGGTAAGGGTAAATAGAATAACAATGAGCTTATTCTTGATGCTGAAATTAATAATTTGATTAATCATAGATGTGGCAATTAAAGGTAACCGAAATTACAAATAAATAAAAATACATAATTTTTAAGAAAGGAACAAGGTTTCCAAAACAATGAACATAAGCTTTTATGGAACCCTTCCTGAAAAAAATTGTTCATTAATTTTTGCCATTATACCGTACTTATATTGAATGGACTATTTGTTTGATCTTGGGATAGGTTAAAAATACCTATACTTATGCGTTTGAATCAAAGGCCTTTGCTAACGACCTTCGATTCTTCATAAGTGATATTTTTGAATAATAGAAACCGGCCAGATATTAAACAGGATCGCAGCTATGCTGGTTTTTGTTTATAGCTTTGGTACAACAAATAAACCCCGATTAAAATAAATGGAATGCTTAACCATTGTCCCATATTTAATGCCATGGTTTGTTCAAAATCTACCTGTACTTCTTTGATAAATTCTATCAAAAAGCGAACGGTAAACAGTAAAATCAGGAATATGCTAAAGATTAACCCTTGCCGGACGTTGGTTCCTTTTTTATTATAGATGGAATAAAGAAGGATAAAAATTAAAAGATACGAGAGCGCCTCATAAATTTGGGTAGGATGTTTGGGAATAACTTCGCCATTGCGAACAAAAATAAAACCCCACGGTAGTTTGGTAGGGATACCGTAAATTTCGGAGTTCATTAAGTTCCCCATCCGGATAAAAAAGCCGGCCAATGCAACGACAATAACTATACGGTCTAAAATCCAGAGATAGGGCTTTTTATTCTTTTTAGAAAAATAATACAGGGCAATAAGTATTCCAATGGCTGCACCATGACTGGCTAACCCTCCTCGCCATATTTTTAAAATTTCGATGGGGTGTTGCAGATAAAACGAAGGATCATAAAACAAGCAATGGCCTAGCCTGGCACCTATAATTGTTCCCAGAGCAACATATACCGTTAGCTTATCTAAAAGCTCGACGGTTAAGCCTTCTTTTTTAAATATTTTTTGCATGATAAGATATCCGAAAAAAAAGGCCGAAGCAAAAAGCACTCCGTAATAGCGTATGGTCAGTCCCCAAAAACTCACAATATCGGGATTAACATCCCAGGTTATAGAATTTAAAATCATAGCTTGTTTTTTTTAATGATATACAAAGGTAAAAAAAATTACAGGTTAACGATACATCTGCGGTTATTGGTTGCGCATTTTATTCAAAATCTGAATAAATGATCAAATTTAAAGGTTCATGATTAATTATTGAAATAAACTTTTTAAGTTTGTAACTGGGTTTTTTATGATGCAATTATGAAACCCTCATGCAATAAAGTACACAACCTGTCTGCCGGATTTATCCGCCGGAGGAGGACTGGCAGGCAAGGATATGAACTTAGCGATAACGTTCTTATAACCATCGGAATCACGGCCAAAGGGAGTAATAAATTTTGAGGGTTCCATGGTATTTAAAATACAGGAGTAAAAATCAGCAACTGTATTTATTTGAATAACAGCAGTATAACATAAATGTATTCGAATGAAAATTAATTACTTACAATACGCGATATTTTTTTTCCTTATTTTTTGGATTAGCGGCTGTGCTAAAATTGTAGCCCCCACCGGAGGGCCTAAAGATGTGGAGCCTCCTAAGGTTTTATCCAGCGATCCTCCTAATCTTTCGCCTCATTTTGAAGACAACAAGATTGAAATTACGTTTGATGAATTTATTCAATTAAAAGATTTAAATCAAAACCTGGTGGTTTCGCCTCCTCTTGAAGAAAAACCAGAGGTGCTGGTGAAGGGGAAATCATTAGTTATTGAGTTCCCCACAAAATTAAAAGATTCAACAACCTATAATATCTATTTTGGAGATGCCGTACAGGATTATAACGAAGGAAATCCTATTGAGAATTTTCAGTATGTGTTATCTACCGGCGAATATATCGACTCGATGTCTATGGAAGGAAAAGTATTAAACGCCTTTAACCTTTTGCCTCAAGAAGATGTACTGGTGATGTTATATAGTGATTTTTCCGACTCAATACCCATAAAAAATATCCCGGAATATATTGCGAAGACCGATAAGGAAGGTTTTTTTCAAATTAATAATATACGCAACGATACGTTTAAGATTTTTGCTTTACGCGATGCCAATAAAAATTACCTTTATGATCTTCCCAATGAGGAAATTGCTTTTTCCGATTCGGCTGTTAAGTTCAGGATGGACATTAAACCGGTGGCAGATACAATATTTGTAGCCGATTTTTTATTGGCTGACCCCAACGAAAGGGTCGTCGATACAATTTGGATAGCCTCCAAAAAGTTTTCATCAGATTCTTTAAACCCGAATTCTGATGATTTTGAAAAAGACAGCATGGTGGTCATTAAACATAAACCCATCGATACCATAATTACGGCCATGAAGCCGTATTATCCCGTTCCGGTATTTTATTTAATGTTTTTTAACGAAGATAAAGAGGCCCAGTATCTGGTAAACTCAAAACGTGACAACAAACGAAAATTGGAGATTATGTTTAACAAACCCATAAAAGACAGTGTGTCCGTTGAGTTGGTAGATACTACCCTTGAATCCAAATGGTATATTCAGGAAACAAACCTAACGAATGATACAATTTTTTATTGGCTGACAGATTCGTCGCTCTATAACAAAAAGGATTTAAAAACAACCATAACGTATCAAAAAGAAGATTCTAATTTGGTTTACCAGTGGACTACCGATACCATTAATTTCCGATACTTTGAACCAGAAAAGAAGAAAGAAGAGGATACGGATACGTTACTTGACATCGGGTTAAATGTAAAAAATAAATCAACGTTTGATTTGAATAAACACATTAAGCTACAATTTAATACTCCGATAAAATCGGTTGATCCTGAGAAGATAAGGTTGTTTGCCAAAGAAGATACCCTGGAAAAAGAAGTGGATGTTAAGCTGGTAAAAGATAGCCTGTTTTTTAGACGATATGCCATTTTAAATACGTACACCGAAGATTCTGATTATAGGTTGGAAATTTTTCCGAAAGCATTTACCGATATTTATGGTGCTGTAAACGACACGATTAATGTGGCATTTAAAACCCAAAAGCTTGATTATTACGGCAAAATTTTAGCCAATGTTACCGGTATTGATTCCTCATTTCAAGTTATTGCGCAACTGGTTGTTTCTGAAAAGGAGGAAGAAAAAGTGTATCGCGAAAAAGTCATTCTTAAAGATCAAACGATCGATTTTGCCTATTTACCCCCTAAAGAGTTTCTCTTTAAGATCATTGTGGATGTGAATTTTAACGGAAAGTGGGATACGGGTGAATATTTGGAACATATACAACCCGAAGAGGTTTTTTATTACGATAATCCGATCAACGTTCGATCAAACTGGGATATAGAAATTAATATGTCTGTAAAAAATAATAAATGATGTCTGTATTATTAGAGTTTACCATGTTTCCTACCGACAAAGGAGACAGTGTTAGTCAATATGTTGGTGAAGTAATTCAAATGATCAAAGAAAGTGGCGTTCGCTATAAGCTAACTGCTATGGGAACGATCATCGAAACAGAAACCATTGATGAGGCCCTCGCTATCGTAAATAAATCATACAAAGTGCTGGAGCCCTATTCTAATCGCGTTTATTCTTCTGTTAAACTGGATATCCGAAAAGGGAAATCAAACCGGTTGGAAGAAAAAATTAAATCAATAGAATCGAAGATTGGGAAAGTGGATCATTAATATTTTTTAATAGCTGTAGATGTATTAAACCCGCACATTTGTAGCGGGTTTTTTTTGTTGATATTTTTTCAGATATTTAACCTGTAAAAAGCATTGCTCATGGAAGGTGAAAAAAAACGATTTCTTTACAGTTTAGTTTTACCCGGATTTTTTTTATTGTTTATCTGGCTGATAAAAATAATTGAAGTTACGCTTCATTTAAATTTTACGTTTCTGGGAATTTTCCCTTTACGGATAAAAGGATTGATAGGAATTGTTTCCGCCCCACTTGTTCATTCCGATTTTCAACATCTTGCAGCCAATAGTTTGCCGCTTTTAATTTTAGGTGCCGGACTGTTTTATTTTTACCGGAAAATCGCGGGGAAAGTCTTTTTGCTCATCTATCTTATTTCTAATATTTGGATATGGTTTGGTGCACGTTATGCCTATCATATTGGAGCCAGTGGAATCATTTATGGCATGGCATCCTTTTTGTTTTTTAGTGGGGTAATTCGGAAAAATGTCAAATTGATGGCCATATCTCTTCTGGTCGTTTTTCTTTATGGAAGCATGGTTTGGGGGCTTTTGCCTATTCAACCCCATGTTTCTTGGGAGTCGCACCTGATGGGTGCTATTGCCGGATTAGTGCTTGCTTTTTATTATCGCGACCGAGGGCCTAAACGAAAAATTTATAGCTGGGAGTTTGAAGAGGAGGATGAGGAGAATGCTTACTGGAATATTAATTATCATTATAAAGAAAATGAAGATGAAAAGAATAAATCATAAATTCATAGTTTCTCTACTGATCTTTAGTTTAGTTTTATTTTCATGCCACATCAAATCCCAGGATAAGAAATATACTCAAACCGGTATTGCCAGTTTTTATGCCGATAAATTTGAGGGCCGAAAAACGGCCAGTGGAGAAATTTATTATCATATAAGAAAAACCGCAGCACACCCTAAATTGCCTTTTGGGAGTGTGGTAAAAGTTACGAACCTAGAGAACCAAAAATTTGTTGTTGTTCGCATTAATGATCGGGGCCCTTTTATACCAAATCGTATTATCGATTTGTCAAAGTCGGCAGCACAGGAGTTGGGGTTTGTTGATAAAGGACTGGCTAAAGTAAAAATTGAACTTATCGCTTCAACCGATGACCTTCCTGGAAAAGATTCGAAAAATATTGAAAAAACAGAATACTACCAGTTTGATGCTCAAAAAGCATCTCCCAAAGGGAGTGGAATTCAGGTGGGTAGCTTTTCTGCAAACGAGAACCTTTTACGCTCTGTAGAGCGTTTACAATTAAAATATAAGAAGCCCGTTTTTGTGGAGATTGCCGAATCGGATGGGCAAAAACTTTTTCGAGTGATTGTAGGCCGTTTTGCAACGCAACAAGAAGCCGAAAAGTTTAAAAAAAGTTTACTTCACGAATTTCCCGATTGTTACGTGGTATCCTTCAAAAAATAATTATCCTTGCGTTCTGAAAGCTTCTCCAATATGTAATTCTTTAGGATTGGTGCTCATAACCGGAATGTTTGATTTATTAAGCATTTGTTGGGTATAGCTGCCCATCACAAAGTTAGAGAGGTCTTGTGATTGCTCTGTCATGATCGAAATTAAATCAGCTTTCACCTTTTGAGTGTATTCGATAACAATATCGGTTAGGTTTGATCCGATTAAAGAATCTTTTTCCACCTTTATTCCTTTGCTTTCGATATATTCACATACCTGGTTTGAGTATGCATTTAATTTTTTCGCAATATCGTCGGTTTGTAATGAGGTGATGGGAACCACATGAATTTCGGCATTAAACCATTTAGCCATCTCAACGGTAAAAGGGACTTTTTGTCTTGTGTCTGCTGTAATATCCAGGGGTAAAACAATCTTTTTAATTTTTTTAGGGATTTTGTTTCCTCTAATGGTAATAACTGGTTTGTTTGTTGCAGAGATAATCTTAAACGCATTGCTGCCAATAAAAAATTTCTCAAAACCGGATGCTCCATGGGTGGATGCAACAATAAAAGAATCGTTATAGGCATTAGCCTGAGCTACTATCTCACGATAGATTCGGCCGGTTCGAATCACATACTTAAGTTTTACTCCCGGAGGTAAATGCGGTTGATAATTTTCCTGGATTTGTTTGAATTGTTTTTCCGCAAACCGAAGTTCTTCCTCTCTTGTACCGGGATTATAATCGTTGCTTTTTTTTCGTACATACACCATACGTATTTCGCAATCCATTTTTTTGGAAAAAAGCATGGCTAATTCCAGCCCTTTTAAAGCTTCTTTAGAAAAGTCTATTGGTACAATAATGTGATACATCGCGTTAAGGTTTTAATAAGTTACTAAAATAAGGATATTTTTTTGATATTCGAAAAATTATTTAGTACTGCAATGAAATTATTTATCTTTCTTCTATAAGAATTATTTTTAGTATATTTGATTGTACGCTTTTATTTTTTCACCACAAATCTATTTTTTATGTTAGATTCAACGAAAGAAAATTACGATAGCGAAGCTCACCTTAAAAGCAGTAAAAAATATTTTGATGTTGACGGGCCTGTTTTTTGGCCTGCTGCCGTAGTTATTGTTTTTTTTATCGCCATAACTTTAATTGTGGGGAAACCCATGGATAAGGTGTTTTCGTCGATCCAGCAAAATATTTCAAATTTTGGAGGATGGTTTTTTGTTCTGTCCGTAAATGCCTTTTTATTTTTTGTCATATATATTGCTTTTAGCAAATATGGTAAAATACGGCTGGGAGGGCCTCAGTCAAGGCCTGAATTTTCTACCGGATCCTGGTTTGCAATGTTGTTTAGTGCGGGTATGGGGATTGGTATTTTATTTTGGAGTGTAGGCGAACCCATTAATCACTTTATTAATCCTCCAGATGCAGATCCACGGACTATCGAAGCGGCTCGTTCATCAATGGAGATAACCTTTTTACATTGAGGCCTTCATGCTTGGGGAATATATGCTTTAGTAGGAATGTCGCTGGCCTTTTTTACATTTAATAAAAAATTACCCTTAACAATAAGTTCCGTATTTTATCCATTGTTGGGGGAAAAAGTATATGGCCCCTGGGGAAAAGTTATTAATGTTTTAGCCGTTGTAGCTACTTTATTTGGACTGGCTACTTCTTTAGGCCTGGGAGTTCAACAAGTAAGTGCCGGACTGGCACACTTGTTTAATCTGCCGGATACCATCAATACGCAGGTTCTTTTGATTACGGTGATTACCCTTGCAGCCACAGGGTCTGTGGTTGCCGGATTGAGTGGTGGGGTTAAAAGATTAAGCCAGTTAAATATGATTTTGGGAGCGATCTTCTTAGTATTTATGATTTTGGTGGGGCCTACTTTGTTTATTTTTGATTCTTTTATTCAAAATGTGGGAAGCTATGTGCAAAATTTTTCGAACTTTCATCGTGGACTGAAACTTACTCACAATCTGACTGGCAAAGCGACTGGACCATTTTTTTACTGGGCCTGGTGGGTTAGCTGGTCGCCCTTTGTGGGGATGTTTATTGCCCGCATATCAAGAGGGCGTACCTTAAAAGAGTTTGTGCTCGGTGTACTTATCGTTCCTTCTTTGCTTACCTTTTTGTGGCTATCTACTTTTGGCGGGAGTGCCATGTTTTTAAAGTTAAATGGTATAGCCGATATTGCCACGGCGGTGACAGATAATATTGCCACTTCATTATATGTATTACTGGAGCAGTTCCCCATTTCTGCCGTTACTTCTACTGTTGGGGTAATCCTGGTAACCAGTTTTTTTATTACTTCATCCGACTCCGGTTCATTGGTGGTTGACTCATTAACCGCAGGAGGTAAACTCGATGCACCGGTGCCGCAGCGAATTTTTTGGGCACTTACCGAAGGTGCTGTTGCTGCTGTATTGCTTGTTGGTGGAGGGCTGGGAGCTTTGCAAACAGCCGCTATCTCTACCGGATTACCCTTTGCCATTTTGTTAATTATCTTGATGTGGAGCCTCTTGAAAGGTTTGAAAAAAGAGCATCAGGGAATAATGGAAATACAAGATGAAGCCGAACGTAAACAATATGTAGATACTATTGCCCGGATGCTTAAAAAGAGAGAAGAAAAAGCATCTCAAAAAGATAAAAAATAATGTAGAACCAAAATGTGTAGATGATGTATACTTTTGACCACATCCTTGTTTGTCTCGATTTAAGTGAGATGGATGATGCTTTGATTCGTTATGCAAATTTTCTGGTAACTAAATTTAAGCCACAATCCATTACCTTTTTGCATGTAATGAAATCGTATGATATTCCTGCCGAAATGCTGGATGCCTTTCCTCATTTGGACAAACCGCTTGTTGAAATTGTTGAAAATGAGGTGCAAGAAAAAATCGAAGGCCTTTTTTCACATCCCAAAGAAACCCAAACCATTGTTAAGGTTGTTGAGGGTGTTACTACGGATACTATCGTAAAATATACCCGCGAAAATAAGATAATTTTTACCTTAATGGGTAAAAAAATTGGCTATAAAGGAAGAGGTGGTATCGTACGTAAAGTAATAAGCATTATTCCTTCTTCTGTTTTATTGATTAGCGAAACAACCTATCCGCACCTTGAACATTTGCTGGTGCGTATGGATTTTTCCAGGATGAGCAGCCAGGCGCTGAAAATGGCATTTAAGATAAAAGAGATTACCGGTGCACAAATATCCTGTCATCATGCATTTAAGCTGCCGCTTAAATATTTTCCACAGAGCTCTCCTGAAAAAGATAAAAAACTGGTTGATTATGCGGCAAAACACAGTAAAAAGGAGTTTGACAAATTTTTGAACAAAAATAAATTGCAGGGTGAAGATATTGATTTTACCAGTTCGTTAGATCCGGAAAACAACGAAGCAGATATTTTATACCGCCACGCACTTACTAGTGGAGCCGATATTATCATTATCGGTTCAAAAATAAAATCCGAGCTGGCTGATATAATTCTGGATTCAACATCAGAAAAGTTGGCAACAGCAGAAAAAAATATTCCTGTGCTTATTATTAAAGATCGTAAACAAACCATCGGTTTTTTAAAAGCTCTTTTTAAATCGTAAAATAAAAGAATTATGAAATACAAAATTCCAAATCATTGGCTGCTAATTTATTTAACAATAGTTTTTGTTTTTGCATCCTGTAAAACGACACCCACGGAAGAAGAAGACAGAACGATTCGAATGGTTTATGCCGAATGGTCCGAAAGTGTTGCAATAACACATCTTTCATCTGTTTTGCTCGAAGAGCATATGGATTATACCGTTCAGCTAAAACTTGCAGATATCGAAACGATATATAAAGATATTGCTGAAGGTGAGGCAGACTTTTTTGCTGACGCATGGCTGCCCGAAACGCATAAATCCTATATCGATCAGTATCCCGAAAAGATTGTTGAAATAGGCATCACTTACCCCGAAGCGAAAATTGGTTTTGTCGTACCCAAATACAGCCGTTTTGAAACGATTGCTGATTTAAAAGATTACACATATCCGATTATTGGTATTGATGAGGGTGCCGGAGTAATGCAAAAAGCGAAAGCTGCACTTCATAAACATCAATTTGCTAATGAGCTCTTAAGCTTGTCGGAAGAACAGATGATTCAACACCTTGAAGATTCAATAAAACGAAGACGCGAGATTGTAATTACCGGTTGGGAGCCTCATTGGATTTTTGCCCGCTATGAGGTAAGGTTTCTTCAGGATCCACAAAATCTTTTTGGCCTGAAAGAAAATATATATACCGTAGGCCGTACAGGCCTTGAAAATGAACATCCTCATGCTGTTCGGTTCTTTGAACGCATGCAACTTACCGAAAAACAACTAAATAGCCTGGTGTATTTTGTTCGTTTAAACGATGATCCCCGGCAAGGGGCTAAACAATGGATCAAAGAAAACGAATATATTGTTAATCAATGGGTGAAGGATTTAAAACCTAAACAAAAAAAATAATGTAAGATAGGTTATTAAACATATACGTTATCCCCGAAAAATCTTTGTTAAAAAATTAAATTATATTTAATATTGCAAAAAGCAATTTGTCTAATAATTTAATTTTTTGGTATCATGGCAATGCACAGAATGGGCGACCGGATTAAGAAAAGAAGGGAGATTTTAAAAAAGCCTTCTTCAGAACTAGCCCAGGCCATTGGGGTAACTTCCAGTTTAATTTCTCAAATTGAGCGCGGAAAAGCTTACCCTTCGATACTTACCCTGAAAAAAATTGCCGATGCATTGAATACTACGGTTGGAGAATTAATTGGCGAATATGAAATGCTGATAACCAATCCATTGTTAAAGGCCGATGAACGAAAATATGTAAAAAAAAATAAAACGGGGACTACGCTTTACCTGTTGTCTCACCACGATCCATCAAAACACATGGATCCTTTTTTAATCCATTTTTCCAAAAAAGCTGATTCCACCGATATTATGACAACCAGACATCCCCGCCAGGAATTTTGTTATGTTCTCAAAGGCCATTTTTCGGTACAGCTAAATGATAAAACTTTTGAGATAAAAGAATCCGACAGCTTTTATTTTAATTCCAATCAAAAACATTTATTTAAAAATATCAGCAACGAAGAGGCTCAATTACTCTGGGTTGTTAATCATAATAATTCATAAAACAGATCATGAAATAATAAAAATATTTAAAATACAAAAACAAAGATTATGGCACAATTAAGCAACACAAAAGAAAAAACAGGACAGGTTAAAACCCTTCCGTCGGTTGACGAAATTTTAGATCAACACCGTTATTCTGATGAGATTATTTCAAATATCAAAAATGAAGAATTACTGCCTTATGGCTTGTTAAACCGTTTGCATAAAAACTATCCAAAGTATTCAGGAATTCTTCGTGATTCCAAAGTGCTCTTTGGGCCCGATACAAAACCCAGATATTCCGGATTAAAAGGATTTCGGGAGATTGTAGATGTTTTAAAAGAAAATGGTATTGATATTGGGTACATGCGCGAGCGTGAGCTTTTTATTAAGATCTATCGCTTTATGGCAACCCGGCATGTGTTAAATTCTATCGACTGGAACAATTTTGCCAAAGACTCATTATTTCAGTTAGTATTTCCACAACCTGAAATGGTTGATGTAGAGTTCCGAAAAGAATTTTTTAAACTCGATGAGAATGATAAGGAAGCTCAGGAAGCGCTGATTCAGGATTATATTCATAAAACAAATCCCCACGATGGCAAACAGCTGTTAAATAAACCATGGTTCGAAAATGAAGATGGCGACTTAGTGATACTGGAAGGTAGCCAGCACAAATATCCACAATGCCAGCTACTATTTGATAAAACCACCCAAAGCTGTTTTGCTTTTTGTACGTATTGTTTCCGACACGCACAAGTGCGTGGTGACGAAGATATGTTTATTCAGGAAAATGTTCAACCGGTGGTTGAATATTTAAAAAAGCATAAAGAGGTTACCGATCTGCTGATTACCGGCGGCGATGGAGCATATATGCCCTATGAAAGACTTGAACAATATGTGCTTCCTTTTATTGAAGATCCTGAGTTAACTCATATTAAAACATTAAGGATAGGATCCCGCGTACTTTCTTATGAACCCGAGAGGCTTTTAAAAGACAGCTATAATAATTATCTTAATTTATTTAAGAAATTAGTGGATAATGGTATTCAGGTTGCCTTTATGTCACATTTCTCAACACCTCGCGAAGTGCTCAATCCGTTAACTATTGCAGCTATACGTAGGCTTCGGTCTCATGGTGTAAATGTGAAAAGCCAAAGTCCGATGATGAACCATATTAGCCTGTTTACCAACGATAAAGGAGAGGTTGATATTGATAAATCGGCGCAAAACTGGATTGATCTGGCGAACATTTTTGCTTCAGTTTCTGTTGGCTTCCACTCTATTTATTGTGCTCGGCCTACAGGCGAACATCATTACTTTACTGTACCTTTGACATATATTAACAAGATTTTTAGTAAGATTTATCGTTCATTACCATCCATTAATCGTCCATCACGATATATTACGATGACATCGTCAGGAGGTAAAATTTCTATGCTTGGCGAAGTAGAAGTAAATGGGGAAAAAGCTTTTGCGCTTAAATTCAACGAAGCAAGGAATATGGAATGGATGGATAAAGTATTTTTAGCAAAATATGATGATCAGGAGAATACTATAGCTAATCTTCCTCCTTTTGAAGGAGAAAAGCATTTTTATGAAGATGAGTTGAAAGAGATTGAGCAGCAGAAAGAAGAAAAGCTGCAAAAAAGAATGAATAAATAATATCACTTATTATAACTAGATATAAAACAAGTTTGCTCAATTATGATTAATAAAATAATTAATACACCTGCTGAAGCTGTTGCCGAAGTGTTTGATGGCGCAGTTATCATGATCAGTGGGTTTGGTGAGGCAGGAAGCCCCATTGAATTAATCCATGCATTAATTGACCAGGAGGCCAAAGACCTTACTATTGTTAGTAATAATACCGGAAGCGGGCATGTTGGCCTTGCTTCTCTGATTGAACATCGAAGAGTAAAAAAGATGATTTGTTCTTTTCCCAGAACAGCAAATTCTACTGTTTTTCCTGAGCTTTATACCAAAGGCGAAATTGAACTTGAATTGGTACCTCAGGGTACTTTAGCCGAACGTATACGTGCTGGTGGAGCAGGTATCCCGGCATTTTATACACCAACATCGGTTGATACACCATTAGCCGAAGGAAAGGAGTCCCGTATTTTTAATAATAAAGAATATGTGATGGAATACGGCATAAAGGCTGATTTCTCATTTGTAAAGTGCCAGACTGCCGATCGTTATGGTAATCTGGTGTATAATAAAACAGCCCGAAATTTCGGGCCGGTTATGTGTACAGCAGCTAAAACAACCATTGTTCAAGCCCGAAAAGTGGTTGAGCTGGGTGAAATCGATCCCGAATGTGTAGTAACACCAGGGATATTTGTACAAAAGGTGGTTGAAGTAAGCAATGCTGCCGATGAATCAAAACTTGTAGCAGAAAATAGGAGGTACCCATGGTAGAAAAAGAGATGATTAAAGGTTGGGACAAAAATGAAATGGCACAAAAAGCTGCATTAGATATCCCCAATGGAGTTTATGTTAACCTTGGTATTGGGATGCCCGAGTTGGTGGCCGGTTTTGTTCCCGAAGGACGAGAAGTGATATATCATACCGAAAACGGATTGTTGGGTATGGGCCCATCTCCAGAACCAGGCAAAGAAGATCCAGAGTTAATCAATGCCGGGAAAAAGAATGTTACCGCAATTAAAGGAGCTTGTTATTTCCATCATGCCGACAGTTTTACCATGATCAGAGGACAACATCTTGATGTTTGTGTGCTGGGAGCATTACAGGTTTCTGGACAGGGCGACCTTGCGAACTGGTCTACCGGAGCTAAAGATGCTATTCCTGCCGTTGGAGGAGCAATGGATTTGGTTGCCGGTGTAAAAACCATTTATGTGATTACAAAGCACATTACTAAAAATGGCGATCCAAAAATTGTAGAGCAATGTACTTATCCGCTTACCGGGAAAAAAGTTGTTGACCGTATTTACACAAACTATGCTATTATTGATGTTACTGAGAAAGGTTTATTTGTAAAAGAAATGGCGCCTGGCGTTGATTTTGATTTTTTGCAAAAATATACCGGAGCAAAATTGAACCAGTATTAATATTTAAAATTTTATTATGAAACCCTCATGAGCTAAAGCGCACAAAAGGATATGAACCGAAACGAAGCTGAGTTCACGAATACCAATTTAAAAAATATATTTATGAGTAATAAAATATGAGGGTTCCATGGTATTTGAAATACAGAAGTAAAAATTAACAATAGTATTTACTTGAAAAATAAAATTATAAAATAAATATATTCAAATGAATCATTCATCAAATCATAAAAAACGCAGTGAAGATTTATATCAACAGGCGTGTAAAATAATTCCTGGTGGAGTTAGTCGTAATACCGTTTTTCATAAACCTTATCCTCATTATGCCGGAATGGCAAAGGGATGTTATGTAACGGATATGGATGGTGTGCAACGCATTGATTTTGCCAATAATATGGCTTCGTTAATTCATGGACATGCCCACCCGGCTATTGTTGAGGGAGTTACCAAACAGATACAAAACGGAACGGCCTATACATTGGCTACCGAAGCCGAAGTCCGGTTGGCACAGTTGCTGTGTGACCGAACACCAACTTTTGAAAAAATCAGATTTACTAATTCGGGTACCGAAGCCGTAATGGCCATGATCAAAGCTTCCAGAGCTTTTACCGGAAAACCCAAAATTGCTAAAGCCGAAGGTGCATACCACGGAACGTACGATTATGCTGAAATTAGCCAAACCGCAAGCCCTGATGAGTGGGGCGATATTAATAAACCTAACAGTGTGCCACTAGCTCAAGGTACTCCTCAGGGCGTTTTGAACGATGTGGTTATTTTTCCTTATAATGATATTGAAAGAACTTTGGCCATATTGGATCAACATGCCGGGCAGATTGCTTGTGTGTTAATCGATCCTGTACCTCACAGAGTAGGTATGGTACCTGGATCAAAAGATTTCATTGAGGCAATTTATCAGTGGACACGCAAAAATAATGCTTTAATGGTTTTCGATGAGGTGATAACCTATCGAGTGACTTATTCCGGAGCGCAAGAAAATTATCCGGTAAAACCAGATTTAACGGCTCTGGGTAAAATTATCGGTGGAGGTTTTCCTGTTGGTGCGTTCACTGGGCGAGCGGATATCATGAAGGTTTTAGATCCCAGCGAGAAAAAATTGTTATTCCCTCATTCGGGAACATTCTCGGCAAATCCTGTTACCATGACTGCAGGCAGAATTGCCATGGAATTGTTCGACAAAGAAGCTGTAGATAAAATAAACGCCCTTACCCAGCAAGCAATTCAACAAATACAGGAAGCGATAAAAATAGCCGATGTGCCGGTTTCTATTACTGGTGCAGGCTCCATGTTTAGAGTTCATCTTAAAGCAACCCCACCGAATACCTATCGCGAAGCATACCAAACAAAGGAGGTGAAAGCCTTATTAAACGAGATGCTCGATTATCTATTTTATGAGGAAAATCTTATGATGATTAATACGCTGGCTTGTATGTTCTCAACGGTATTAACACAAAAAGAGATTGATATCCTTTCCAATGCTTTTTTAAATATGTTTAAACGATTTAAACCACAAATAGAAAAAATACAATAAATTTTATGACAGAAGTATATATATGTGATGCTATACGAACCCCCGTAGGGAAATATGGAGGTTCATTATCAGCAGTCCGTCCGGATGATTTAGCTACGCTTGTTTTAAAGGAGATAAAAGATAGAAATCCTGGTATTCAATGGGATGAGCTCGATGATGTAATCATGGGTTGTACCAATCAGGCTGGTGAAGATAATCGGAATGTTGCCCGTATGGCACTTCTGATGGCCGGATTTTCCCATACCATAACAGGAGCTACCATTAATCGTTTGTGTGCTTCCGGAATGGAGGCCATAGGTATTGCTGCACGAACGATCAGAGCTGGCGAAGCTGAATTAATTATTGCCGGAGGTGTAGAAAGTATGTCGCGAGCACCATTTGTGATGGGAAAAGCGAACAAAGCTTTTTCAAGGGCTACAGAAGTTTACGATACAACCATTGGTTGGAGATTTCTTAATCCAACGTTGGATAAGCTTTATGGTACAGATTCAATGATACAAACGGCCGAGAATGTTGCTACTGATTTTAACATCAGCCGCGAAGATCAGGATGCTTTTGCCTTACGAAGTCAGGAAAAAGCCCATAAAGCTCAAACAGAGGGTTTGCTGGCCGAAGAAATTGTGCCGGTAATCATTCCTCAGCGTAAAGGAGATCCCGTGATAGTGGATACCGACGAACATCCACGAAACACTTCACTGGAAAAACTGGCAAAACTGAAACCCATTGTGAGTCCCGAAGGAACAGTAACCGCAGGAAATGCATCGGGGGTAAACGACGGTGCTGCAGCATTAATTATTGCTTCTGAGGCTGCGGTTAAAAAATATAATCTTACACCAAAGGTGAAAGTTCTTGGAATGACTGCAGCCGGTGTTGAGCCAAGAATTATGGGTATGGGGCCCTTACCCGCTACCCAAAAGTTGCTGAAACGATTGAACTTGTCGCTGGATGAAATGGAACTGATTGAATTGAATGAAGCTTTTGCTTCACAGTCGTTGGCCTGCATGCGCGAGCTGGGAATGAAAGATGACGATCCGAGAGTCAATCCTCTAGGTGGTGCTATTGCCTTAGGACACCCACTTGGAATGAGTGGTGCACGGTTGGTTACAACAGCCTATTATCAAATGATACGTACCGGAGCTAAAAAAGCACTGTGTACCATGTGTATTGGTGTGGGACAGGGAACGGCTATGGTGCTCGAAAAAGTGTAAAGTTTATCCATATATTAATAAGTCATGGAATGATTCCAATTCATTCTGTGACTTTCTTTTTGATAGCTAATTACAAGCACTTTTTTTAAAGTGGTTACGGCCATTTTTATTTTTATACACTTAATAATTAAACCTGTTAGGTTTCGTTCAATCAGTATATTCAATTTGTTAAATTCGTCTTCTATTTATTTTTTATATTTTTGTCTTTTGATATAACGATAAAATGATCATACATCAAGATATTCATAACCTGAAAATTAACAATCCGGTATTAACCATTGGTGTTTTTGATGGCGTTCATCAAGGCCATTTGAGTATATTGAATAAATTAAAACAGGAAGCCAAAGCAAAAAATGGTGAAGCTGTTATTCTAACCCTGTGGCCGCATCCCCGGATTGTTTTAAACAAAGATGTGCATTCACTTCGCCTATTAAATACGATTGACGAAAAGAAATTCTTGCTGTCCCAAACAAAAATTGATCATTTAATTATTGTTCCTTTTACAAAAGAGTTTGCCAACCTAACGGCTTGTGAATTTATGGAGCAATACCTGGTGGAAAAAATTGGGGTAAAACATTTGGTTGTAGGTTATAATCATCAATTTGGTAAAGATCGCAAAGGAGGGTATGACTTTTTAAAGGAGTGTGCCCAAAAGTATGGATTTGAGATTGAAAAGCTGGATGCAAAGTTAGTAGATAATGATAGTGTTAGCTCTACAAAAATCAGAGAATTCCTTACTTCAGGATATTTGGATTATGCCAACAAATATTTAGGCTACGAATATTTTATTACAGGAGATGTTGTTCAGGGAAATCAGATTGGCCGCAAAATAGGTTTTCCTACGGCGAATATTAAAGTTCCTGAACCATACAAGCAAATTCCTCGCGATGGAGTATATGCTGTAAGGATAAAATTAAACGGGGACTTATTTCATGGTATGTTGAATATTGGTACTCGTCCAACAGTTTCTCCTACATTAAGAGATAAAAACATTGAAGTTCATATTTTTGATTTTAATCAAAAGATTTATCATCAGAAAATTACGGTTTCCTTTGTCCAAAGAATTCGTGACGAGAAAAAATTTAATGGCCTTGATGAGTTGGAAGCACAACTACAAAAAGACAAACAAGAAGTGCGTAAGATTTTTTATCACACCTAGATGAACAAAAAATAAGTTTAAACGTATAGTTTTTACTGATGTGCAAAAAAAATTGTAATTTTGTCCTCCTGAAAAAGAATTAATTATTAAATATTTATTATGGATATAGAAGGAACAATGGTAGAAAGTCTTCCTTATAAAGTTAGGGATCTGGGATTAGTCGAATTTGGAAGAAAAGAAATTGAAATAGCCGAAAAAGAGATGCCTGGCTTAATGTCGTTGCGCAAAAAGTATGGTAAAGAAAAACCCTTAAAAGGAGCACGCATTACCGGGTCGTTACATATGACGGTTCAAACAGCAGTGCTGATTGAAACATTGGTTGAGTTAGGCGCTGATGTGCGTTGGGCCAGCTGTAATATTTTTTCTACTCAGGATCATGCTGCAGCAGCCATTGCAAAAGAGGGAGTTCCTGTTTTTGCATGGAAAGGAGAAACATTGGAAGAGTACTGGTGGTGTACCAACCAGGCATTAACTTTTCCCGAAGGGAAAGGGCCACACTTAATTGTTGATGATGGCGGAGATGCTACCTTGATGGTACACAAAGGATATAAGGCCGAAGAAGATTCCTCGTTTTTAGATTCCAATCCATCAGCGGGTGACGAAAGAGAATTATATAAAAATCTGAAAAAAACGTTAGCCCAGGATCCTCAAAAATGGCACCGTATAAGTAAAGAACTAAAAGGGGTATCCGAAGAAACCACCACAGGTGTTCATCGGTTATACCAGATGATGGAACGAGGAGAACTGCTTTTCCCGGCAATTAATGTAAATGATTCGGTTACCAAATCAAAATTTGACAATTTATATGGTTGTCGCGAATCCTTAGCCGATGGTATTAAGCGGGCAACGGATGTTATGCTGGCAGGAAAGGTTGTGGTTGTTTGTGGTTATGGTGATGTAGGTAAAGGTTCGGCTAAATCGATGCGCTCGTACGGAGCACGGGTAATTGTTACCGAAATTGACCCGATTTGTGCATTACAAGCTGCGATGGAAGGTTTTGAAGTTAAGCCACTGGAGGAAGCACTGGATGAAGGTAATATTTTTGTTACCGCCACAGGAAACAAAGATGTTGTTACAGCCGAGCACATGTCGAAAATGAATGATCAGGCAATTGTTTGTAATATCGGCCATTTCGATAATGAAATTCAGGTGGACCAACTGGATAACTATCCGGGTGTAGAAAAGATAAACATTAAACCTCAGGTAGATAAGTATGTATTTCCGGATGGACATTCTATTTTTATGTTAGCCGAAGGACGATTGGTAAATTTAGGCTGTGCCACAGGCCATCCATCGTTTGTGATGAGTAATTCATTTACCAACCAAACACTGGCGCAAATTGAACTGTGGAGAAACAATTATAAAACGGATGTTTACCGTTTGCCTAAACATTTAGACGAAGAGGTGGCACGATTACATCTTGAGCAAATAGGGGTTAAACTTACCCATTTAACCGATGAACAAGCTGAATATTTAGGTGTGCCTAAAAATGGCCCATATAAATCAGATCATTACAGATATTAAAAACCAGCTTTAAATATACATTAATGCCTGTTGGTAAATTTCTGACAGGCTTTTTTGTTTTCAGACACGGAATATCTTTAAAACGTATCGTTTTTTTTTGAGTCAGATCAGAAATCAATCATCTTAAAGCAAAAAAAAGCAGCCATCCGGGCTGCTTAAAATATATTTAAAATAATTGATGAACCGAAAGTTTAGATGGTCATAATCTCTTCTTCTTTAGCTTTGACTACTTTTTCTACTTTTTCGCTATACGTATCGGTAATTTTTTGAATTTCGTCTTCAGCTTTTTTTGCTTCATCTTCAGAAAGCCCATCTTTTCCTAATTTTTTTATTTCTTCGTTAGCATCACGGCGAGCAGTACGTAAACTTACACGAGCACTTTCGGCTTCGTTATTAACATGTTTTACCAGCGATTTTCTTCGCTCTTCGGTTAAAGCCGGAATATTGATTCGAATCATCTCGCCATTGTTCATGGGGGTAAAACCCAGATTCGCATTTAATATGGCTCTTTCAATAGGCTCCACCATATTTTTTTCCCAGGGCTGAATGGCAATGGTTTTTGCATCCGGTGTACCAATATTGGCTACCTGGGTTAATGGGGTTGGACTGCCATAATATTCAATAACTACCGTGTCAAGCATTCTGGGACTGGCTTTTCCGGCTCGTAGTGTGGCTAATTCATTTTCCAAATGGTCTATCGCTTTGCCCATTTTTTCTTTGGCTTCATCAATTACAAATTGAACTTCTTCGGTCATAATAAAAAATTTTAGGGTTAGGGTATATTTATCATCAATAGGAACAAATTTATAAAAAAATAGCAAACAGTGAAATGGTTACCCTAAAAATGAGTAAACCAAAAACCCTGAAATTTTTAAATGAATGAAGATATTCCTAAATAATCACCTTTTTATTTTTTTTCATTTTGCTGTACCACCCTGACCTGAAGGATCGCTTGGCCTTCTTTGTTTCTAAATTTTTTGGTTTCAATTTCTGCTTGTTGGAAAATGTTTTTTATAGTAGTTGTTAATTTTTCAATTTCTTCATCGCTTATCTCTTCTTCTCCAGACGATATATTCAGTGTAATATCAACATGCTTTATCTTTTTTTTATTTTTGGCTGCGTTGTCTTTTTTTATCGTACAATCTTCAGTGGTTAAGTTCTCTTTAATTACGATCATTCCGTTTAACGTTATTTTTTTAATCAGGTTAATAGGGATTTGATTCAGTGAATCGGGGTGTATTACTTTTTGCATACCCTCTTTATCAATAAAGATAACTTTGTCCATATCTATCATTTCCAAAGAATCTGATATAAGATTTTCAGTCTCACTCAATAATTTTTTTCAATATGGATGCAGGTGTTTTTAGTGTGTTCATCCAGATTAATTGTTACCAGGGTAATTTCTTTGTTTTCTGTTTGCTGTGCAAACAGCATAAACGGAATCAGTAAAAACAGGCTGATTAAAAGATTTAATTTTTTCATACGAAAGTATTTTTTGGTTATATAGCAAATATAGGGAACAGCGATCTGATAAAGCGTTAAGGTTTACCCAAAATAATGTTAAAGATGTGTTAAAGTTTTTCTGCAAATTTTAATTATCTCTATCTTTGGTAAGATTTGATAAACATGAAATTTTTTAACTCAGGTATTAAAAATTTTTACCACAACCGCTTTGGACTCCATATACTGGTTGTTTTGATGAGTATTGCCCTTGTAGGAATAGGGCTGGTACAGTGGTTGTGGATTGATAGTGCCGTTCAGGTAAGAGAAGCAGAGTATGATGAGAAAGTACAGGCTTCTATGGAAACAATAATCCGCAATTTGGAACGAAAACAACAGGTTGTTTTTATCAGCGAAAAGCTTGGCAAAACTACGATTGTAAATGCCGGAGCGGAAGATACCTCTGCAAAAAAGATGCTTGAATATTTTCATCCAACCACAGATAGTTCCCTGTTTGATTCTCAGTCATCTGTTGATATGGATATAACATTCCGGGAAAACCCGGTAGATGAAAAAGGAATAACCTCGTTAACTGCTGCAGATTCATCGAATGGGGGCTCAAATTTTAATTTTGCGTTGGATTCTTTTCTCCTTGACACGACTAAGCAAATAACACATATAAAGATAAACACAGAAAAGGACGTGTTTTCCAATATGATTTTAGAGTATGAATTCCGGAACGATCCGGTGGAGAAGCGTATTAATATTTCTTCGCTGGATGAAATTATTCAACGAGTATTGGCTGACAAATCGCTTGGAACGGATTATACGTATGCGCTATGGAATCGCAAAAATGATAGTATTATACACCGCTCTCCGAATTATCGGGATGATTATGTTGAGGAATCATACCGGGCCAATCTCTTTCCCGATGATTATGTTGCTAAAGATGATTTTTTACTGCTTCATTTTCCCGAAAAGAGCAAAATTGTTCTCAGTTCATTAAAGTATTTGCTTTTCGGGTCGGTTACTTTTACCTTAATCATTGTGGTGCTCTTTTTTATTACAGTAAATTTTGCATCAAAACAAAAGAAAATATCACGAATTAAAACGGATTTTATCAATAATATGACCCACGAATTTAAAACGCCTATCGCAACAATATCGCTGGCTGCCGATGCTATTAAAAATCCAAAGGTTATACAGGATATCCATCAAACCAAAAAGTTCTTAAAAATCATTAAGGAAGAAAATCAACGAATGAACAAACAGGTGGAACGTATTTTACAAATTTCGTTACTGGAGAAAGAAAAAATGAAGTTTCATACTGAGCCATCTGATATTAAAATTTTAACGAGCAGGGCTGTGCAAAATTTTGAGTTGATAGTAAAAGAAAAAAACGGGAGCCTTACATTTACATCAGATGAGTCAGAGCCAACGGCTTATGTGGATGAAATACATTTTTTGAATGTACTCCACAATTTGCTGGATAATGTTATTAAATATTCTAAAGATAAGCCATTTATCCGGGTGGAATTATTTACGGATAATAAACAGGTGCATATTTTGGTAAAAGATAAAGGTTTGGGTATCCGAAAGGAAAACCAACAAAACGTGTTTGATAAATTTTTTCGGGAATCAAGTGGTGATGTTCATGATATTAAAGGTTTTGGTCTGGGACTTAGTTATGTAAAAAGCGTTGTAAAAGCATTTAATGGACAAGTTCGATTATCAAGTATTCCCGGCAAAGGCAGTACTTTTGAAATCATACTACCTGCAATGTTATAATGCCATGGAACAAAAGAAAAAAATATTTTTGGTGGAAGATGACGAGAATTTTGGATCGGTTCTTCAATCCTATCTGGAGATTAATGATTACCCAACGGATTGGTTTAAAGATGGATTGGAAGCTATAGATAATTTTTCTAAAAAGAATTATCATCTTTGTATCATCGATATAATGCTTCCGGGTGCTGACGGGTACAACGTAGCTAAAAAAATTAAATCTGTAGATCTGGATATTCCTGTTATATTCCTGACAGCCAAAACGTTAAAAGAAGATGTAATTAAAGGTTACAAAACCGGGGCTGATGATTATATCACCAAACCTTTTGATTCTGAACTGCTACTTTATAAGATAGAGGCAATCCTGAAACGTAAAGAAGGGTATGAGAAAAAAGGAGCTACTTATTCCTTGGGGGCTTTTGTATTTAACAGCGAAATGGGAACACTTAAAAACAGTGAAATATTGATAAAGCTTTCGCCAAGAGAGAATGCTTTGCTACATCTTTTGGTAAAACATAAAAATCAAATCTTGCCAAGAGATGAGGCGCTACTTGAAATATGGGGCGATAATGACTATTTTACTGCCAGAAGTATGGATGTATATATAAGCAAGATCAGAAAATATTTTAGATCCGACCCAACCCTTGAAATCGAAAACATCCATAGTAGAGGGTTTATTTTATGGGTTAAAAAAAGTTAATATTAATAAACCAGCGTTCCAATTTTTTCGCCTTTTACCACTTTCAGGAGATTGCCACGGGTATTCATGTCGAAAACATAAATGGGTAAGTTATTCTCTTTACACATGGTAAATGCCGTGAGATCCATTACATTTAATTCGCGTTGAATAACTTCGTTAAAAGAAATTTCTTTGAATTTAGTAGCTGCTTTGTCTTTTTCCGGGTCGGCGGTATATACACCATCAACGCGGGTTCCTTTTAAAAGGATGTCGGCACCAATTTCTACTGCCCGAAGGGCAGAAGCTGTATCGGTGGTAAAAAACGGATTTCCGGTTCCGCCGGAAAGAATAGCTACATGGCCGGCTTTCAGTTGCTCAACCACTTTGTCGCGATGATAAAAATCTCCTACTGGTTCCATACGGATCGCCGTATACACAAAAGATTTTACACCAATATTGGTTAATGATGATTGTAAGGCTAAGCTATTGATTACCGTTGCCAGCATACCCATCTGATCCCCTTTTACCCGGTCGAAACCATTGGCTGCCCCCGAAAGGCCGCGGAAAATGTTTCCTCCACCCATTACGATGGCAACCTGAGTTCCTGCGTTTACCAGTTCTTTAATTTGTTCGGCATATTCGTTTAATCTGTTGGAATCAATACCGTAACCGGTAGCACCCATAAGTGATTCGCCACTTAGTTTTAAAAGAATGCGTTTGTATTTAGGCATATTCTGGGATTTTTAATCTTTGTAATATTTATGATACAAAGTAACATAAAAAATTTAATTCAGCGCAGTTGTGAAGTAATTTGTTTTGTTGGGTTGATGAAATCGTGGAATAGTAGAATGGTAAAACAGTAAATTGGTCTGGGTTTTTAAACTTTTAACGATTACTAACTATTTACCCTCCTGCCGCTGCCTACTGCCACTATTTACTGCTTACTGCAGCTGCCTATAATAACGTAAAACTTTGAACCTGCCTTCGGCAGGCAAGCTCAGAACTTTGAACTCAGAACGGTTTAACTGCTAACTGTCACGACGGCAATGTAACCACAAAATTGCTCCCTTTTCCTGGTTCGCTTTCAATAGCAATATTTCCATGATGCGTATCGATAAATTCTTTACACAGAATTAACCCTAACCCGGTACCTTCTTCATTGGCGGTTCCTTTGGTCGAGATGCTTTTTGAAAGGTCAAAAAGCTTTTCTTTCATTTCAGGGGATATTCCCCGGCCGGAATCTTTTATGGATATTTTTACATATCCGTTCTCATCACTTTTTGTTACTGTTTTGGCATTTAAAGTTACCTTCCCATCTTGTGGTGTGAATTTTATGGCATTAGAAATAATATTTCTTAAGATGGTCGATAGCATATTCCGGTCTGCTCTAATGGTTGTTTTTTTATTTATCCGGTTATTAATAGCGATTGATTTTTTTTCTGCCGATGGTTTTAAAACATCAATAACCTCCTCGGTAAGCAAGTACAAGTTTTCATCTATCAGGTTAAATTCCAGTGCCTCTTTTTGCGAGCGAGCCCACAATAATAAATTTTCTAGTAGCTGATAGGTTTTTTTAATATTGTGATGGATGTAATGAACATACTTTTTTTGTTCATGAATATTTTCATCGTGTTTAAAACTTTCTACCAGCAAATCGGAAAAACCGATTAAAACATTAAAGGGGCTTAGCAGGTCGTGCGAGATAATAGCCAGGAATTTGTCTTTGGTGGCATTGGTTTCTTCTAAAATCGTATTTTTCTCTTCAATCTCCTCTTTGTGTGCCGTAATTTCTTCGGCTTTTTGTTTTAAATCGGCATTAATGTCCAATGTTTTTTGATACAGCTTTTCCGTTTTTTGTTTTCTATATCAAGCATATGGTTCGATTTGAATAGTTTATACCGGAGGTTATATTGTACTCTATTTATAAGAAATCCAATCACAATAATTGGATAAATATCAGCCAGTACCGTAAACTCTTGTTTCGATGGGTTGAAAAAAGTAAAAAGAATGAAAGTGAAAATAAAAGGGGGTAAAAGATAGAGCGCTACTGAAATTTTAGTGTTGGATTTTACTTCGAGCGAAAAAACAAAAATAACGAGCAGAGTGCCGGTAACAGAAGGAGCTAAAGCATTGGTATGGAGATGGATTAAACAAATGCCAAACATCATCACAAGCCCACTGGTTAAGAAGATATGATAAATAATAAATTTTAAATAGAATAATTTTTTGGGGGTGATATAATGAAATATGAGTAGTGGAATACCTATAGCTATTGGAATACAACGGAAATAGAAAGCTTCCATACTGTCCCGGATAATTAAATCGGAATACATGTAATAGCCAATAAACAATATCGCTAAGATGATTATGAGCGGGGCGTTTCTAAGGGTTGTATGAATAATATGTTCTTTAAATTTTTTGTCTAATAAGATATCCTGATTAATCATCATATATGGCATTAAGATTTGTTGATTATTAGTTTGCTCATTTTATAACCGAATTCTACTGATTTTTTAACCCATGTGAAAACTCTTCTGTGTAACGTTTAGGCCGTAAATTAAATAAAAAATGACAGAAAATTTTATGTAAAAATTTTATTATTGATGATTTACAATAAAGTATTGACGACAGGTAGTTAATCCTTGATAATTGTTAAATCAAATCACTGTTGTCCGATATAAAAAAATTGAATCCATTCTGAACCCTTGATTTTATTTACCATTTATCAATTTCCTATTTCAGGGGCTTTGCCCCAGACCCCACATACTTTCTTGTCTTGAAACAAGAAAGTACGCAAAGAAATTCAAGGCTACGCCCGCCTCACTCGAAAAACTACGCGATGTGAGCTAAAAAATCTAAACTTGCACTTCCCTTCGGTCAGTGGTTGCCTTCGGCGAGCTCGCACAAAACGCTCGGTTCGAACAGCAGATTTTTTTTACGCTCACTGTGCTTGTTTTTCGGCTCGCCGGACAATGCCAATCCGAAAACGAATCGTCAAAACAAAAAAATAATCAGGTTAGCCCCGGGTTTCAACTCGGGGTAAAAAATTCCGCCACACCCCTGCGCGGCAAGCATCTTAGGCCATTCCTTGCAGATAACAAGCATGCCGCGGAATATTAAAATCATAATATAACCCCGGAATTGAAACCTTGATTTTATTTATTTTTTATCGGACAATAATGAAATCAAATGGATATTTAAAGTAATGAACTACTCGCTAAAAAAAATAACCCGGAGATGTTTAAAACTTTTTTATCTCATTTTTCGTAAAACAAATCTATATAAATTACTGATTAATAACTTTTTTATAAATTTTTTTGAAAAAAATTAAAGATTAAAATTTTATCAAAAAAAAACGTTGTTTTTTGTTAGTGTATTGATATTTAATTATTTTTATAAAGGTTACGGTTTTATAGTGTATTTTTGTAAACATTTTTTAAACACGATAAGTGAAATAAAAATTTAAGCGATTGTAATTTACACGATAATACGATAAATATAATTTACATCAATAGAGAGTGAGTTTTCATTTAAATACAAAAAGCCTTTCCCCTAATACATTTCCCATTGAATTTGCAAATAGAGGGAAGAGCGTGAGTTGGTATGTTGTCTCAATATGGAAAAGATCTATTGAGCAGTTCATCTTTCATTCGTTTTTTGTAGGCGCATTGATCACCAGATTATCTTTTGCTTTGCAAGGCAAAGCAATGGTTGTTTTTGAAAAAAATCATCAAGAAAAATATAATAAAGGAGGCCAACAATGGATACATTAATTGGTACATCAGGAAGGATTTCTATTGTTACGAACAAGAAACCCGGAAGAATGAAAAAAGCTTTTCGATGGAAAAGCTTATCATTTATGGCAATGCTGTTTTTAACTCTCGGGTTACAAAACACCTTTGGGCAGGGCGTGGGTATAAGTGAATCATCCATAACACCCGACCCATCTTCAATTCTGGAATTGCGGTCGACGGAGAGGGGATTTTTAATACCCAGAATGACCGAAGGGGAAAGGGATGCTATAGCAACACCGGCCACCGGATTAATTGTTTACAATACATCCACCGATAAATTAAATATTTACGATGGAACAACCTGGCGAGTATTGTTTTCCGGGAATGTGGGAATCAATGATATATATGGAACAACAGATCGAATTACAATAGACAAATCGAATCCGGCTAATCCTATTATTAATATTGCTTCGACCTATGGTGGACAAACCTCCATTGACACCTTAGGAACCATAACAACCGGTACCTGGAATGCCACTACCATTGAAGTTCCTTATGGTGGTACAGGACTTACTTCCATTACCACGAACAACCTCCTTTATGGTAATGGAACCAATGCTGTTTCTTTACTCGCTCCTAGCACAACTACCGGTGCCCTCCTCACCGAATCAGCTACAGGGGCTCCTGCCTGGTTGACTTTGGACGTTCTTCCCGCTACAGCCGGAATTTTAAATACTGTTAACGGAGGTACTGGATATGACTCATATACCGATGGGCAGTTATTAATTGGAAATACGGTTACAGATTCTTTAAGTCGCTCAACATTAACAGGTACAACAAACCAAATAAATATTACCAACGGAAATGGAAACATAACCCTTTCTACGCCACAAGATATTCATACAGGAGCTTCGCCGGAATTTGTTGGATTAACTTTAAGTGGACTGGCTGCTGATCAAGGGGTTTATACCACTACCGGAGGCTTTTTAACCACAACTCCACCAGCTTCAGGAACGTTGGGATACTGGGGCAGAACAGGAACAACCCTTTCTCCTGCTACCAATGGAGATGATATAACCACTACCGGTGCTATTTATACCACCGGAACAGGAACCATAACTTCGGCAGGGTTGTTAACGGCGCAGGATGGTTTAAATGTTACCAATACCTTACAAGCCGATGATAATGTAATTCTTGGTGCTACAAATGCTGATACTTTAACTGTAAATGCTACGGCAGATTTTAAGGATGTATTAAATGTTGACGGTGCTGTAACTG
>JAYEKP010000009.1:0-55437 GCA_034661075.1 Bacteroidota bacterium | reverse complement strand
CAAATAATGGAATTGATGTAACAGCCGGTGATGTGGATATTGCCGATAACCTTAATGTAACAACCAATGCAACAATAACAGGAAACACCCTTGTTGAAGGTAACTTCCAACTAGATGCTGCAGGGCAAAATGTAGATAACATTCGAACCGATGTAAGAACCGTTGGTGCTGATGATGTTTCATTAGTTACAGAGTCAGCTATACGTACAGCCATTACTGATGGTGTAACAGCCGACAATGGGTTGAATGAAAACCCGGAAGGAAATATCCGATTAGGAGGAAATTTAATAGAAGCAACCACCATAACCAACAATGGTTTTAACCTTGTTATTGACGGTAACACCGGTGATGTAACTTTTGACAGCGAAGGATTAGTTACTGCAGGAAATGGAATCGATGTTACCAGTGGTGATGTAGATATTACAGAAAATTTAAATATAACAGGCAATTTAGATGCCAATGGTACGGTAAATCTTTCATCAACAGGACTTACCACAACGGTTGAAGGACTTTTCCAGGTTAATGAAGCCGCCAACTTTGATGGCAATGTTGATGCTAATGCAGGATTAGATGTAACTGCAGGAATATTACAAGCCGATGATAATGTAATTCTTGGTGCTACAAATGCTGATACTTTAACTGTAAATGCTACGGCAGATTTTAAGGATGTATTAAATGTTGACGGTGCTGTAACTGCAAATAATGGAATTGATGTAACAGCCGGTGATGTGGATATTGCCGATAACCTTAATGTAACAACCAATGCAACAATAACAGGAAACACCCTTGTTGAAGGTAACTTCCAACTAGATGCTGCAGGGCAGGCTGTAGATAATATCAGTATAGAAACAGACCTCGACAATGGAACTGGAGCTGCTAATAATGTAATTTCTACTCAACTTGCAGTGAAAACTTATGTAGACAACTCTATAGATAATAATGATGATTTAGCTGAAGGTAATATATGGGTTGGTGATGCTACTGGCAACCAGGCAGCTGTAGCTGCTTTTACCGATGGTAATATGCTTATTGGTGACGGAATTACACTAAACAGCGTAGATATCTCAGGTGATATTGATATTGCAAATAATGGTGTAGCTGCTATATCAGACGGTGTAATCATGGATGCTGATATCAATGCAAATGCTGCTATCGATGCAACCAAAATTGCAGATGGCACAGTAACAAATACTGAGTTCCAATACATCAACTCGCTTACTTCCAATGCACAAACACAAATTAACGATATTAATACAGATATTGGAGATTTAAATACGTTGACTGACGGTGCAATATATTTAGGTGATGGTACGAATACAGCACAAGAAGTAACTTTGTCTGGTGATGTAACTATGGATAATGGCGGTGTTACAGCTATTGAACCAGGTGTTATTTTAGATGCAGATATAAATGCATCAGCTGGTATTAATGCAGCAAAATTATCAAATGGCGTTGTCGATAACACAGAATTTGATTACTTAAACGGAGTTACTTCTGCTATTCAAACGCAGCTAGACACCAAGGTAGATGAAAATGCAAATATAGTTGCTGGTACTCATACCAAAATTACTTATGATGCAAAAGGTCTGGTTACTGCTGGCACAAATGCAACAGCTGCTGATATTCTTAATGTTGCTGCTGGAGATATTGCTGCAACAGATGTTCAGGCTGCAATTAACGAACTTGACACTGAAAAAGAACCATTACTCGTAAATTCTGCAGGATTAGCTGCGGCTTTAAGTGATGAAACAGGTACTGGTGCTGCTGTCTTTGCTACAAGTCCAACTTTAACAACTCCAGATATTGGTGAAGCCACTGGAACTAGTCTCCAATTAACAGGAGATATCACTACTAAGCATATTGTTGGTGTCTCAGGCACTCCAACCGTTACATGGGGTTCAGGGGCAAGTGGAACCCCTACAGCAACTTCAATTGAAGGAAAAGACATAGGTGGATCAATTAGTTTTACAACTGGTGGTACAACCCCAGCAGCAGGTAGCATGATTGCAAAAATTACATTTGATAAAGCATATGGTTCTGCGCCCTCATCTGTAATTTTAACACCTGGGACTAGCCAATCAGCAAGTGATTTTTGTAGAGTATATATAACCAATATAACTGCAACGTATTTTGAGATATGGAGTACTAGTTCGAATACAATTGAAACAGGAACACATAAATTTTATTTTATGGTAGTTGAATAATCATATTAATAAACAGAACTAAAATTAATAGTTATAAAATATAATAAAGTAAATAAATAATTCAAAAAATATGAAAAGCATACTTGTCACTTTTACAGCCTTATTTCTAACCTTTACGGTTTTAGCGCAGCAAACCGAACAGGAAACCTTACCACCGCAGGAGCCGGTGCAACTTACGTCTCAGGCAGACTCGTTGCAGTACGCACTGGGCGCTTACCTGGGCCAGTGGATGGTGAAAAATAATTTTCAGGTGATCAACGCCAACCTTTTTTTAAGAGGAATGGACGATGCATTAAAAAAACGGGCGTTGGCGGTCGAAGATTCGACCATTGCTCCGCTGGTAGCTACGCAACAACTGGCTGCCCAAAATGAGCGTAACCGGCAAATGGAAGAACAGCTGTTCGAGTCGCTAAAAGGGAAATCCGGTGTGGGCGTATTACCCGAAGGGGTCCATTATATCGTAGCCGAAAAAGGAGCTGGTGTCCGGCCGACATTAAAAGATACCATAGTAATCCATGCGGTAGGTGTTTTTCCGGATGGAACGAAATTCGAAGATACGCAGGAAAAAGGGCAACCTATTGTTGCCGTTACCGAGAATTTGATTCCCGGTTTACGGGAAGCATTACAACTGATGCCCGAAGGGTCGGTTTGGCGGGTGTTTGTCCCTTCGGTACTGGGATATGGCTCGGCCGGATTGCCCAACAAAGTGCCTCCCTATATGGCACTGGTATTTGATATTAAATTATTGGAAGTAAAAAAATAAATGGATAAAGATAAATTCAAGAGTCATTACGAGGATCCCGTCCCGATAGCTATCGGGAGCTATCGGGAGAAGAAGTAATCTGTTTTAAAGATTCCTTCACTGCACTCGGAATGACCTTGTATAAATGATTTTTTTAATAAATGAACCAAACGAATAAACATAGCACCACAAGCCATTTAAAGGCCTTCAGATTCCTTCCAGGGATGCTGATCGCTTTGGTTTGTTTGGTGATGTTTATTCAGCCCAACCGCCTTCAGGCCCAGGTAATGAATGTAGAAGGCGTATATTTTTCTGTAATCAATGGAACCCATGTACAGGGCGATACGCTGGAAAATACTTCCGGAACCATTACCAACCAGGGAATCATTAATTTAAATGGCCATTACATAAATATGGGTAGTACGGAGGGTGATGGTATATACAACCTGAAAGGAAACTGGCTAAATACCGGAACTTTTACCGCCGGAACCAGTACCGTTCAATTTTTGGGTGATACTGCACAAAATGTAATCACCGGAGGAAATCCGTTTTACAATTTAATCATTAACAATAGCGGGATATCCCTGGCTACCAACCGGATTATTCTGCTGAGTAATGTGAATGTATCTAATAGCCTGGCCATACAACAAGGTAATATCGAGACTGGAGACAGTATATTGTATCTGGAAAATCCTCATCCGGATTCATTAAAATACACATCTATCACGGATAGCCGGGTAATCGGTAAGTTTGAACGGGGGGTGGACCGGGTTGCCAACTATCTTTTTCCGGTAGGTTCCGAAGAAAATTATAATCCCATGCATCTGGATTTAAATTCAGTGCCTAATGCTGGCTCGGTGCTTTCGGAGTTTGTTGCCGAAGTCCCCGATACCGTTGGATTGCCTTTAGCCGATGCGGGCTATTTGGATCCTGCCGACAGTGTAGAAGTGTACCGGGCAGATAGTGCCGGATACTGGAGTCTTACGGCCCGGAATGATTTTACCATCGACGATTTTGATGTGAGCATGGAAGGAAATGGTTTTAGCACCCCTTACCAGAATGTTACCCGGGTGATTAAGCGCCCTGTAGGTGGAAGCTGGATTGTGGATGGTAAACACCGCGATGCCGACGGAGCCGTTATTCACCGGGATAACCTTACCGGAGGAATCGAAACTACCGGAAATCATTTTGGCTGGGGCCATGTACGTCCGCGAATACAGACCCAGCCTGCCGATATAGCGGTTTGTGATGGCGAAAGTGCGGCGTTTTCGGTAGTAGCTACCGGCCGGCGACCGCTATCGTATGAGTGGCAGGTGCTGCCAACCACTGGCGGAGGATGGCAAACCATAACCGATGATGCAACTTATGCCAATTCAGATACCGATACACTGTTTATTATAAGTGCCGATACCTCGATGAACGGTTATAAATACAAAGTGTTGATTACCGATAGCCTGGGTAATGTAAAACACAGTAATGCACAGGCTACCCTTACGGTGAATCCGCGTCCCGAGGTTACCGCCATCCCGCAAAACGATACCATCTGTAGTGGAGAAACTACTTTCATTGAGTTTACTACAACGGTAGATGGATCAAGTTATGATGTGCAAGTGATATACGACAGTGTCATTACAGGTGCCACAAATACAACGTTAGCTCCCGGAGATACTTTAGAGCAGCAGTTGTTTAATCCATCCTTATCTTATGATTCGGTAATGTATCGAATTGTTCCTTTTGGACCGTTTACTACTCATTGTGAGGGTACTGCCGACATCGTGGTCATTTGGGTTGAGCCGACGGTACAGCTGGAAGCTGTGGATGATACTATTTGTAACGGGGATGCAACCAATATTATAGTAACCAGTCCGAATACCACCACCAACGGTATACGCTATACCTGGACGGTTGTTCAGGATCCGGATATCTCCGGAGCATCCCCTAGCAGCGGAGACGGACAAACGATCGGATCCGCGATTGTTCAAAATCTTACCAATTCGGGACCAGATGCTCAACGGGCCATCTATACCATTACCCCATGGACAGTAGATGCCAACGGTGATAATAAATGTTCCGGCACACCGATAACCATTGATGTTTGGGTAGAGCCTACAGTAGAAATTACAGCTGTCAATGATACGATCTGCGATACAGGAACAACCAATATCCATATATCCAGTTCCAATACAGTTACCAATCCTTCGGGTGTATATTATACCTGGACCGTTGAGGATTTAAATCCTTCGGGTGATATTACCGGTTATAGCAATAATAATTCAGGAGAATCCATTAGCACCGCCATTACAGAAACACTGGATAATCATACCGATACCGCCAAAATGATTACGTATCAGATTACCCCCTGGACACTGGATAATAACAACAATTTAAAATGTAGTGGTACTTCAATAGCTATTGATATTTGGATTAACCCTACCCCACGGGTTGTAGTTGATGTGGTGCGCGATACCATTTGTAATGATACCTATACTGAAATTGTGCTTACTACGCCAAGCGTGTTAACCTCCGGGGTGGTTACTTTCGATTATACGTCTAATGCAGATTCGGAGTTAACAGGCAATAGTGCTGATGTTAATTTACACGATGGTTTTGTGATCGCTGATTCGTTGCATAATGATTCCGATTATCCTGCAACACCATTGGTCGTTAGGTACGAGATTACTCCAAGGGCATTATCTCTTGGATGTGCTGACGGACTTGTGGTCATCGACTCGGTAGTGGTACATCCTACACCGGATATTGATTTTGTCATGGATAGCGTTCGGTGTTATTTAGAATCGAATGGAGAAGCTACGGTTATTGCGCAAAATGGTGTTAATATATTTACCTACGAATGGAATGACCCGATGAGTCAGACTTCAGATACTGCTTCCGGGCTAAGTGAAGGAACCTATGCCGTTACGGTAACCGATAACCAGGCCTGTACGGTGGTTGATTCGGTTTATGTGGCCCAGCCGAATCGGTTAATTCCGGATATAGATACGGTGATTCATGCTTCTTGTTATGGGTTTGCTGACGGATATGCCAGCTTAGAACCATTTGGAGGGAATGGAGGATATTCTTATCAGTGGTCGGATGGACATACCACCAGCGATGCCGATAATCTCTGGGCCGGAGAATATTTTATTACGGTGCAAGATTATAAGGGTTGTTCCCAGGATACTTCGTTAGTTATTATTCAACCTGGAGAAATATCCGCTAATATTTCACCTGAACATGTTACTTGTAATGGAGATAATGACGGTAAAGCGACATTAACAGTAGATGGTTCCTATGATTTTATTTGGTCAACCGGAGCAACCACTCATGTAATTACTAATTTAGCTCCGGGTTCGTATTCGGTTACCGTGGGTGATATTGGGTCATGTCATGTCATTAAGAGTGTTGAGATTACTGAGCCGGATAGCTTGCTCATCACTTCGGTTGTTTCAAAAGACTTATCGTGTGCGGGGGATGCTGATGGTTCCATTGATATAACCGTCGAAGGGGGTAATGATGATCAGGATTATATCTTTACCTGGACAACAACCGATGGTGCCGGATTGGTGGATGGTCAGGAAGATCAAAGCGAGCTTTCCGGGGGTAATTATTACGTTACCGTAAATGATTGGAAAGGTTGCGAGATAACAGACTCAGCCGTCATCAGTGAGCCGCCAACATTCCTTTCTGATATTGCTATTACAGACATTACCTGTAACGGAGATGGTGACGGAGCCTTAAACATTACAGCTGAGGGTGGAAATGGAAATTATAGTTACGTCTGGTCTACCGGGGATACGGTAACTTATTTAGATAACCTGGAGGCAGGCAATTATTATGTTACGGTGATCGATTCACTCGATTGCGAGATATATGATACAGCCCAGGTTGTAGAACCCGAGGTGCTGGAATCTACCATTGCTAAAACAGATATAACCTGTTTTGGGGATGATGATGGAACAGCTGTTGTAACGGCAACAGGTGGAAATGGTAGCTATAATTACAACTGGAGTAATGGAGCATCTGCCGATTCGATTTATGCACTGGCCGAGGGTGTATATGAGGTTACGGTTACCGATTACAAGAATTGTTTAACCACCAATGCGGTGGAGATAACACAGCCTGACCAACTAATCGTAGATGAGAACATACACAATATTAGCTGTTTTGGATACGATGATGGTAAAATTATTTTAACCACTCAGGGTGGAACTTCGCCTTATACTTATGTGTGGGCTCACGACACAAATGTAAACGACAGTATTATTGATCATCTGGAACCGGGAATTTATGAAGCAGAGGTTATTGACGAAAATAATTGTTTACAACATGTGTATATTGAGATTACCCAGCCCGATCCATTAGAGGCAACCATTGATAAAACGGATATTACCTGCTATGGCTATGCCGATGGGTATATTGGTATTTCTATGTTTGGAGGTACTCCCGAATATACTTATAACTGGTCAAATGGATATGATGCTTCGGTAGCAGATATGCTGGATAAAGGAGTGTATCAAATTACGGTTACCGATAAAAATAATTGTGCCCTGGATACCGTGGTTGAAATATCTGAACCTGAAGAACTGGTTATTGATCCTGTAATTAGACAACCATCCTGCCCCGATATACAGAATGGATATATTGAATTGAATGTTAGTGGTGGTGTAGGATATTATAATATTTACTGGGATAACGGTAGTGCCGAAGAAAACTTATATGATATAAGGTCTAATGTATACCATGTAATCATTCAGGATGAAAATCTTTGTGAAATTGATACGACATTTAGGTTAAATAGTGTAAGTGATCATTGTTTAAAGATTCCAAGTGCATTTACCCCCAATGGAGATGGATTTAATGATCGCTGGGTGATAGAAATGAGTACCCTCTATCCTGCGGCCGAAATAGAAATTTATGATCGTTGGGGTAACCGGGTATTCTATGCCAGGGGATATGATGAATCACAATATTGGGATGGAACCTTTAATGGCAATGATCTGCCCATGGATAGTTATTACTATATTATTAACCTTAAAAATGGAGCTCCACGAATATCGGGTACGGTTACCATTATCCGGTAAATAGTATTATTCGCTAATATGAATATAAATCAGAATCCTGGGTTTTTATAAAACTTTTTTCAGGATTACCGTATAAATAATAAACAACATAAAACATAATGCTTAACGATATGAATAGATTTAAATTTTCTTTGTTATTAATTTCTCTCTGTGCTTTTTCCTTTTCTTTAAAATCACAAGAACCATTAACCCATCCTAAAAAATTTTATGTGTCTGAAGAAGGGAAAATGTATGTTCATAAGGATATGCCTCTGTATTTTCGGGTTTCTTCTTCCCCTAACGAGAATGCTCCTTCGCATTTATTGATTCCTTCCGAAGATTCAAAAAAATATGCAAACCCGATGTATCTCGATACCGAAGGATATAACACTTTTCGATCTCCCTCGAAAGTTGATACTGCTACGAAGCAAGTCGTTTACCCCCTTGAAGATATTATTTTTGAAATTTATTCTGATAGCAGGCCTCCGGTTACCCGATTTTCGCTTAGTAATAAAAATTATTACAAAAATGACGAGATCTTTTATTTTGACCAACCGGTAGAATTAACCTTGAAAGTTTCTGATGCAATGTCGGGAGTTGAAACCACGTATTATTCGATGAACGGGCAAAATTACCGCCCTTTTAATGATTCAATAATCTTTGATAAAGAAATATTATATGAGATTAGTTATTATTCAGTAGATCATGTAGGAAATGTAGAGAAATCACAAAAGATAAACTTAAAAATTGATTTAACGGCTCCGGAAACAAAGCTTACTGTTAATACTGATGAGTATAATAATATTTTATCCCCAAGATCAAAATTGATATTGGAAGCAAAAGATAAAAATTCAAAAGTTAAGCATACCATTTTTTCGATCAATGATGGACCGGAATATACTTATAAACAACCTGTAAATATCTCCGGGCTTAGCGAAGGGGAACATTCGTTAACGTATTATTCGGTTGATCATGCAGGCAATACAGAAGAACAAAAAAAATATTCTTTTTATATAGATAAAACGCCTCCCATGGTGGTTGACGAACTTATTGGGAATACGTTTATAGCCAACGGACGGGAATACTCCTCCGGAAGGAGTAAGGTTAAACTTACTGCCATGGATAATAAAGCGGGAGTGAAAGAAATACGGTATTCAATTAACGACGGCGAATTTCAGGTGTATACCCAACCTTTCTTTTTAAATAAATCAGGAAAACTAAAAATACAAACTTTTGTAATCGATCAGGTCAATAATCAAAGTATAAACACCATCATGACGGATAAATCCAATATTGCTTATGTTGATTTATCAGGGCCAACCCTGGGGCATCATTTCGAGGGGCCCTATTTTAAATTTAAAGACACAACGTTTATTACCTGCGATACAAAAATTAGCCTATCGGCAAAAGATGACGGTTCAGGATCTAAAAGAATCGAATATGGCATTGACAATGAAGCTTTACAAGAATACGTTGAACCTTTTAGTATTAATAAGGAAGGGGCACATACCATTAATTACATGGGTTATGATCATGTAGATAACTCAAGCACGAATTCATTTATTTGTGTTGAAGATAATATCGGGCCTGAGATATTTTTCCGATTTAGTATGATTTCTGAAAAAACAAAGGTAATCGATCAAAAAAGTTATGATGTTTATCCTGCCCATGTCGTTCTGTTTTTATCATCAACTGATACGCTGGTGGGTTTTGATAAAATGACCTACTCGGTGAATGGCTCTCCCTCCAGATCATACAACAGCCTGATTAAGGATTTCAATGAAAATCAGGTTTATCATATTGATGTAAAGTCGATTGATAAGCTCGGAAATCAATCGGAAAAAATGGTTGAATTTTTTGTTGAATAAATAGTCGTTTAATAAACTTTTTTTAATGAAAAGATTCTTTCAACAGGGTGTAATTTATCTGCTAATTTTCATATTTTCTTTGCCTTTATCAATGGCTCAAACCCTTGATAAATCTGTTGAAGAAAAGGTTAACATCTATAAAGAGAAGGCTCAGGCTTATAAGCTGGAAGGGAATTCCATTCAGGAAGCCGAAAATTATAATAAAATCGCTTACTTATATTGGGAAAATGGAGTGCTAAACCAGGCTATTGACTATTTCTCCCGGTCGCTTGAAATCAATAAGCAGAACAATAATCAAAACGGAATAAAAACAATTTATTATAATATCGGGCTCATTTATGCCGACAAAGAAGAATATCAGCAGGCTATTGAAAATTTTCGCCAGGGGATTGAGTATGCCCGGAACCTGAAACAAAAAGGAGGAATATATACCGGTTTAATAAACCAGGCTTCGGCATTAAAAAATTTGTCACAACATAAACAGGCTGTTACTATTTTAAATGAAGCCTTAAGCTATGCGCAGGAGTTAAATAATTTAAAATTAGTACGAACCTGTTATGGCATGTTGGCCGAAAACTACGAAGCATTGGACGATTCTGAAAATGCCATGAAGTATTTTGATCTTTTTGCCACAGTGGATAAACATATTAAAGCCGAGCAGATAAAAAACATTGAAGAAAAAAGTAAAGAGGAAATCCGTAAAGCTGAAGTGGAAAAAGCTCAATCGCTAAAAGAGTTAAGTGAAAGATCTTCTGAATTGGAAAAAACAAAGCAAACACTGCAACAGACCAAAGAACTTACCGAGAAACAAAAGCTTGAACTGGAATTAAACCGGCTTATTATTAGCGAAAAGGAAGCCGAGTTGCGGAATAAGCGGCTTATTATCTATGGGATCCTGCTTATTTTTGTAGTCATCATCTTTTTCTCCATTCTGGTTTATCGTCAGTTTCAGGCGAAAAAGAAAGCCAATAAAAAACTGGCCGACCAGAATGTACAGATTTTTAAACAAAAAGAAGAGATTGAAAAGCAGCGTGATTTAGCCAATAAACAAAAAATGGATATAACGGACAGCATTGAGTATGCCAAAAGAATTCAAACCGCTTTGTTACCCCCGTTGAGTTTTATCCGTCGTAGTTTACCCGAACATTTTATCCTGTTTAAGCCCCGCGATATTGTAAGCGGTGATTTTTACTGGATGATGAATAAAGATGATAAAATTATCATTGCTGCAGCAGATTGTACCGGGCATGGTGTACCCGGAGCTTTTATGAGCATGCTCGGTACGGCCTTTTTAAACGAGATTGTAAATAAAATTGTAGAAAATAAGCATGTCTATTCGTTACAGGCCAATGAAATTTTAAATCAGCTGCGAAGCTATATTATTGAGTCTTTACATCAATCGGGTGCCGATAACGAATCGAAAGACGGTATTGATATTGCTCTTTGTGTTATCGACCCCGATAAGCAAAAGTTACAGTTTGCAGGAGCTCATAATCCACTATACCTTATCCGGAATAACGAGTTGAAAATTATTAAAGGCGACCGGATGCCGGTGAGTATCCATCAAAATGCGGATAAATCCTTTACAAATCACGAAATAGACATCTTTAAAGATGATGTGATTTATATCTTTTCCGATGGTTTTGTCGACCAAATTGGCGGGCCGAAAAAACGAAAATTTATGTCGAGGAATTTTAAAGAGCTGCTGCTTAAAATTCATGAAAAGCCTATGGATGTGCAGGAACAGATTTTAGAGAAAACTTTTGACGAGTGGAAAGGGGATTATATCCAGTTGGATGATATCCTGGTTATTGGCATTAAACTGGAAACTACCAATCGAAAGTTGATCCCTAAAGATAAGTATGACTGGAGTGATAAAACGATTCTTATTGCCGAGGATACTGAGATGAATTATCTTTTCCTGGTGGAAGCCTTAAAAATTACTGATGTTAATATATTAAGGGCTCAAAACGGAACCGAAGCCATCGCTGTGTTTAAAGAAAATCCTAAAATTGATTTAATCCTGATGGATATCAATATGCCTGGTATGGATGGTTTTGAAACAACCAAAGAGATTAAAAAGATACGACATGACATTCCGGTTATTGCTCAAACGGCCCTTAACATTGAGGATGCAAAAGATAAAGCCGATGAAGTGGGATGTGATGATTTTATTTTAAAACCTATTCGGTTAAAATTATTCTTAGCGACATTAGATAAATACCTGAAATCATAAAATAATTATGGACCCATTACTTATTGAAGCACAAGAATCAACACCTAAAATTTTTCTTGACAAAGAAAACCGTAAATTTGAAATTTCCGGCAAATCATTTCCTGAAGAAAGCAAAACGTTTTATGCTCCGGTGTTTGAATGGCTAGAAGAGTATGCCAAAAATCCGAATGACAAAACATGGTTTGAGTTTAAAATGGAATATTTTAATTCGGCCTCTTCGCTTATGCTTCTGGAGATAATGAATATTTTGGATAAGATGAAAAAAGCTGGTAATGAGGTGAAAATTATATGGAACTATCTTGATGGCGATGATGATATGTTGGAAGCAGGAGAGGAATATGCCGAGCTGGTAAAAGTACCATTCGAATATGAGGCAATAGAGGATATTGACTAAATGCTTAATTTTTAATAATGAGTGTATTGGTACCTGAAAGGTAACAGTTGTATTCTTTTAAAGGAACATTTGCCGGCCCATCTAAAAAAAATCCGGCATTGTCGCCAGTCATCCAAAACGTTGAGCCACAGCAAGGACATTCTAAAATGCCAATCACATCATAAATATCATCTTCTTGAAGTTTACAGCTTCTACTTACTTCATGCGTACAAGCTCTGTCGAATGCTAAATATTCTGCGTAATCTTTTCGATAAATAATTAATCCACCTAAGCCGTAACCATCAACAAAGGTATAATCTCCAACATTGATATTGCCTAAATCGGTATCGATATATAGTATGGCATCAACATATACATAAGGGAAAGGAATATCCTCATCTTCGCAACGCACAAAAAGGAAAAGGATTAAGATTGGTATGAAAAAAAATCTTACCTTTGATATGGAGAATCGTTTATTCATTTTTAGATTTGTTGTTTTACAAAAATAATCAAATGCTTTTCATTATAAAGCAAACGTTCTTTATAATTTTTATTGTATTCCTGTTTGCAGGATGTCAAACCAAACCTTTAACCAGTACGGAGAAATCGCAACAGGTAAAAGAGAAAAGTGACAAAAAACGAAAAGAGGAGTACCGAAAGGCGCAAGAGAAAGCCCGAAAGGAGCATTATAATATGCAAGCGGAGAATACCAGGGAGATGATGGAGCAAAATAAAAGATTCTCTGATCAATGGATGAATAAAAATTTTAACAAAAAGCCTTTTTTTGAACGGGTTAAAGATTTTTTTCATAACTTAAAACCTAAACCCAAAGCTGATGCAGGGTTGTTTTCTAAAAAACAAAAACGAAAATCAAAAAAGAATATATTTCAACGAATATTTAAAAAGAAAAAGTGATGGATGATATATTTGACAGCTTAATCTATATTCTTATTACCTTAGCCGCTTTTGCTATTTCATTGATGGGTAAAAAAAAGAAACCGGCTCAAAGACGCCCCGATTTTTCTGAACAGGGCCATTCAAAAAGTGAATCAACATCTTTTATATCTGATTTTGACCGATTATTCGAAGATGATAATGAGCCTTTGGGATCAGAAAATATTGAACCTTCATTTTTTGGTGAAAAAAAGCCACCACAAGAAAGTTCCGAAAACCAGGGAAATAACAATCAATTCAACAATGAAATTTTGGATTCTGTCCCTGAGGAATCGCTGGATAAAAAAGAAAAAATGCCTTACAGCATTGAGTATGACGATAACCATGAAATGTTTTTAGATAATCCAATTGAAGAGGAAGACCTTACAAAAAGTGAGGATGAATCTGTTTTAGACGATTTTGAACTGGAAAAAGCGGTTATTTATGCTGAAATCCTTCAGCGGAAAGAGTATTAAATGTTCTGTTTATCATAACATTAAATAAATAACAGGCAGAACTATTGTGTAAATATTAAAATTTTTGTATAAATTTGTACCCTATAAGAAGGGTTCCGAATTGTTTTTGGAATTCTTCTTTATTTATTATATATACCGAATAAGGATTACGTTATAAAATTTAGTAGAGATGGCAAAAGTATCGTATGTAACAGAGCAAGGATTAGAGAAGTTAAAGAAGGAGTTAGAGCAACTAGAATCTGTTGAGAGGCCTAAGATTTCTCAACAAATTGCGGAAGCCCGCGATAAAGGCGATTTGTCGGAAAATGCCGAGTATGATGCTGCCAAAGAAGCACAAGGCATGCTTGAGATGAAAATTAGCAAGCTAAAAGATACCATTGCTAATTCCAGAGTGTTAGACCAGTCGAAATTAAATACTTCGTCGGTACAAATACTCAATAAAGTAAAAATTAAAAATAAAAAAAATAATGCGGTAATGGAATATACCATTGTTTCGGAGAGTGAAGCGAATTTAAAAGAAGGGAAAATTTCGGTGAATACTCCTATTGCCAAAGGATTATTGGGGAAAAAAGTGGGTGATGTTACTGAGATAGAAGTTCCCAACGGGAAAATGGAATTAGAAATAATTGAAATTTCACTATAAAAATTTATCGCAATGGCTTCAATATTTACCAAAATTGTTCAGGGAGAAATTCCTTCGTATAAAATTGCGGAGGATGAGCATTTTTATGCTTTTCTGGATATCAATCCTTTAGCTAAAGGACATACGTTGGTCATTCCTAAACAGGAAACCGATTATTATTTTGATTTGGATGATAATACGCTTAGCGGCTTAACGCTTTTTGCCAAAAAAATAGCCAAAGCGATCGACCGTACTATGGATTGTAAACGGGTGGGGGTGGTTGTTTTAGGCCTTGAGGTGCCGCATGCCCATGTACATCTTATTCCGTTAAATTCTGAGGCCGATGCAAGTTTTTCCAGGCCGAAACTAAAATTTAGCCCCGAAGAGTTTGAATCTATTGCTGAGAAAATTAAAGCTGCCATAAAATAATTTTACGGCCAATATTTAGAGCATAAAGAAAGCGTCCTTAAAATGGACGCTTTCTTGTTTTTGTTTGAAATGATATTTTAATATAGTTCAATATCATAGGGTATTCTGGCTTGTATCCCCTGCATATTTTTGAGGTCTTGTAAACGTTGGTAATATTTATATTCATTACCCAGTTCTTTTTTAAGGATTGATGCTTTAACATTCCCTTGAATATCTTCCAGTAACTGCTGGAAAGGATCTTTTAATTTTGGAAGGTCAACTACCCTGTATTTTTCTAAATTGGCTGACTGGGCTGCAATTTCAATAGCTTTTTCTAATCCGCCAAATTCATCAATTAATCCTATTTCTATCGCGTTGGCACCACTCCAAACCCGTCCTTGTCCAATTTCATCGATTTCTTCTTTGGTCATGCCTCGTCCCTCGGCCACATGGGTAATAAATGTTTCGTATACTCCCTCAATATTTAACTGTATGGTCTCCTTTTCTTTGGCGGATAATGGCCTGCTAAACGAATAAATGTCGGCATGTTGGTTGGTTTTTGCCACATCTACATGGATTCCTAGTTTGTCGTTCAATAATTTTTTACCATTCGGAATCATGCCAAAAACACCAATTGATCCTGTAATGGTATTTGGATTTGCGATAATTTTTTCGGCTGGTGCAACAATATAATAACCGCCCGATGCAGCTACATCACCCAACGATGCAATAACGGGTTTTTCTTGTTGTGCCAGTTTTACCTCTCGCCAGATTACTTCCGATGCTAAAGCGCTTCCTCCGCCTGAGTTAACTCTAAAAACAATAGCTTTTATGGTAGAGTCTTTACGGGCTTCACGTATAGCTCTCGAAATGCGGTCGGAGCCAATGGTTCCTTCAGCTCCTTCGCCCATAATTACGCTTCCGCTGGCATAAACTACAGCAATTTTATCTTTTTCTAGTGATTTACGTTTTTTCGGAACCTTTGTATATTTAGCTAAGGTTACACTTTTTATCTCGTCATTTTCTTTTTTCTCGGTTAACTCTTTTAATTCAGCTAAGATTTCATCTTTATATTTTAGACCATCTACAAACCCGTGTTCAAGGGCTGCGTCGGCAGAATTTAGGGTGAGATTGTCGGCCAGTTTATTTAACTGTTCAACCGGAATATTTCTTGACTCGGAAATACGAGTAAGCATATGATCCCATATAGAGCCCATGTAGGTCATAATTTGTTCTCTGTTTTCAGGGCTCATTTGTTTATACATGAAAGGCTCTACGGCACTTTTAAATTTGCCATGACGAATAATTTGTGCTTCAATGCCTATCTTTTCGAGCGCTTCTTTAAAAAACATTATTTCAGATCGCATTCCTGTCCAGGATATAAGTCCTTCAGGATTTAAATAAACTTTGTCGGCAATACTAGCCAGATAAAAGGTAGTTTGTGTATAAGTATCAGCATAACTTAATATAAATTTCCCGGATGCTTTAAAATCAATTAATGCACTTCGTATTTCTTCGATGGTTGCCATTCCTGCCGGGATCATAGTGAAATTTAGATATATTCCATCAATGTTTTCATCTTCTTTGGCCTTTTTAATATTGGCTAAAATTTCATTTAATCCAAGTTGGTTGACAGGCTGAAAACTTTCAAAATCAAAATTTTCCATGGGGTTTTTATTGCTTCGGTCGGCAATAGGACTACTTAATTCCATATGTAGCACGGTGTGCTCATCAATTTTAACCGGTTGATCCTGAGATGAGATCATGGCACCAATGCTTCCTAAAAAAATAAAAAATATGAGGATGCTCGACAAAATGATCCCTACTATGGTTGCTAAAACGTATTTAAAGAAACTTTTCATAATTAAAGTAAATGGAACGATAAATGTTTTAAAGAAAATTAAAGTAATAAAATTAACGTTTTAAAATGAGATTACAAATATTTAATGCTATTTGATGATTGATTTCCTCCTAATATGTGAAAAAATATTTAATTGTTTTTGAAAATACAATTTGAAAAAAGAAAAATTATTCCTCAATTTGCATTGCAATGAATAAGTTTAGGTAATGAAAAAGGTAATTTTATTGTGCGGTGGAAATAAAGGAAATCGGGCCTATTATATGAATACTGCACGTCAAATGATTGAGCAAGCCATTGGGAAAATCTTACAAGTATCTGCTATTTATGAAAGTGCCCCATGGGGGTTTCAGGCAGAACAAGATTTTTACAACCAGGTTGTCGTTGTTGAAACAAGATGGGCCCCATTGGATATTTTAAAAAAGATCTGGGAGATAGAGAAAAAATTAGGCCGGACTAGAACAGGAAAACAATACTCTTCCCGGACGATGGATATTGATATTTTATTTTATGAACAGGAAATTATTGATACCCCAGATTTAGTAGTGCCGCATCCTCAATTACACCAACGACGTTTTACGTTAACTCCGCTAGCTGAAATTTTACCGCATTGGGTTCATCCGCAGTTTAATCAATCTATAGATGTTTTGCTTAAACAATGTACAGACTCATCCAGCGTTGAGGCCATAAAACCATAATTTATATTTTGCTTCCGAAAGCCAAATCTCCTGCATCTCCTAATCCAGGAACAATGTATGATTTTGAGGTTAGTTCATCATCTACATCTCCTGCCCAAATGGTAACATTATCCATCGGAATATGTTTTTTTACATAATTTATGCCCTGATTACTTCCAATAATGGTAACAATGTGGGTGTGTTTTGGTTTTCCTCGTTCTAAAAGTGCTTTATAAGCAATTTCCATCGATGCTCCTGATGCGAGCATTGGATCTGATAATATCAGAATTTTTTTATCAATGGAGGGGCTGGATAAATGTTCAAACTGAATGGAGAAAGAACCATCCTTATGGTACTTTCGATGAGCAGAAATGAAAGCATTTTCTGCGTTGTCAAAATAATTTAAAAATCCTTGATGAAAAGGAAGCCCGGCACGTAATATGGTAGCGTTTACAATAGGAGAAACAGGGACGATCATTTTTGAAACTCCCAGTGGAGTAGTAATCTTTCTTTCTTTATACTCTAATTCTTTCCCTATTTCGTAAGCGAACATTTCTCCTATCCGTTCCATGTTTCTTCTGAAACGCATACTGTCTTTCTGAATTTCTTTGTCGCGTAGTTCAGAAATAAACAGATTCATCAATGATTTTTTGTGCGATAGAATATGTATCATTTTGTTTCTTTTAAATAAACAAATAAAGCATATGTTTTGCCGGATTAAAGGTACATGTTTTTTCTTTGATGTTAAAATTGGGATGCATGATTCATGAACTTTTATAGATTTCCTTCATCGGCGTAACTATAATAATCGGTATCAGCAATAATAATGTGATCCAAAACTTTTATGTCCAGCATGTTTCCCGCATCAACTAATTTGTGGGTGATTGTATTATCGGCATTGCTTGGAGCTTTATTTCCCGAAGGATGATTGTGACATAAAATAATTGAGCTGGCTAAATTTTCAATAGCATGTTTTAGAATAACCTTTACATCAATCATGGTTCCTGATACACCACCCTGGCTTATTTTCTTTTTTTCAATAATACGATTCGCCCGGTTTAATAATAAAATCCAAAATTCTTCATGAGGCAAATCACCCAGTAAAGGTTGAAAAAATTCAAATACATCGTTGCTTTTCGTTATTTTTTTCTTTTCAATAATATCCGAAATTTTTCGCCTTTTCCCAAGTTCAAGGGCTGCAATAATAGTGATGGCTTTGGCCTCTCCAATTCCTTTGTTTTTAGTAAGTTCGTTAACACCTAGTTTTCCCAGTTCGTTTAAATTGTTTTTTACATTTTTAAGGATGCGCTTGGACAGATCCACTGCCGATTCGTTTTTTGTTCCTGAACCAATTAATAAGGCTATGATTTCGGCATTACTTAAACTTTGGATTCCTTTTTTTAAGAGTTTTTCTCTGGGGCGATCTTCAACCGCCCACTCTTTGATCTTTAGGTTATATTTTTCGGCCATTTATGGGGTAGAATTAATTTTAGGATTAAGTTAATAATAAATGAGCAAAAAATAAAAAAGGCATGAAAAAATCATGCCTTAACAAAATGGTAAATACCAATATTTTTATAATAAAGGTTTTAATTTTCCTTCCAAATTGCTTTTGGGTACAGCACCCACTTGTTTATCAACAATCTCGCCATCTTTAAAAAACAAAACGGTCGGAATGTTTCTTATTCCATATTTTGATGCTACTCCGGGATTGCTATCCACATCAAGCTTCGTACAAATCACTTGATCTTTATAGTCTTCAGATAATTCTTCGACAATGGGACCTATCATCCGGCATGGGCCACACCATTCCGCCCAAAAATCTACAATTACAGGTTTGTCTGACTTTATTACAACTTCTTCGAAATTGGAATCATTAACTTCTACGGTCATAATGTTTAATTTTTTTATGTTATTATTAAATTGTTATTTTTTAAAAGAGTTATGTTGCATAGATACAAATTTACGGATAATTTGTTTAATTTATCGAATATTGTATCTCGCTTTTTTCATCAAGATAGTTAATCAATTCGTTTGTAATATCTATCCGCTCTGATCTTGAGAACATATTGACAATAATATTTTCTTCGGTATCAACAATTTTAAATTTTAAGGTTGCTTTTCCTTTTTTTGTTAGTGTAAACTCCTTAATTTCTTCGATTAGCCCATTTGAAATACTATTTAACGGAATCGTTAATGAAATACTTTCAACCAAATCGTCGCGTACCTGGCTTAACAACATGATTTGTTTTATTTTAAATTCAAGTTCGTTATCCCTGTATGGTTTTGGTTGTACTTTTCCTTTGATGAGCAATGAATAATCTTCGTAACAATATTTTCTAAAATTTTCATAATTTTTCCCAAAAAGAGCAAACCGATACGATTTGGAATAATCTTGTAAGGTTAAAAATCCATAAGGATTACCATTTTTTGCAATAGCATGCCTAACTTCTGTAACAATCCCCGCGATGGTTAATTCTCTTCCTTTTATATTGTTCAAATCATCAAAATCAGCAAGTGTAGCATTACAAAATTGCTCAATTTCCATTCTAAAGTTATCCAATGGATGTGCCGATAGATATACGCCAATGACTTCTTTTTCGCGTTTTAATTTTTCAAGTTTTGGCCAATCTTCTTCGGTTGGTATGGATGGTTTGGAAATTTCTATTGTGTCTTTTCCTCCAAATAGTGATTGTTGTTGTGTATCTTTATCGTTTTGAAACATGTTTCCGTACCGAATAAGATTTTCAATAAAAGTACTTTCTTTAGTATCGGTAGTAACAAAGTACTGCCCCCGTTTAATTTTGTCAAGGTTATCAAAAGCCCCGGCAGTAGCAAGAGCTTCAATGTTTTTTTTGTTTATTTGTGTAAGGGGAACCCGTTCAACAAAGTCATAAATATTTTTAAAAGGGCCGTTTTCTTTTCTTTCCTCTATGATTTTAACCACAGCATTTTCGCCAACTCCTTTAATTGCGCCTAATCCAAACCGAATGTTTCCCTCTTTATTTACATTAAATTTTAGTCTACTTTCGTTAATGTCAGGCCCTAAAACAGAAATCCCCATCCGTTTAGCTTCGTCCATGAAGATGGTGATTTTTTTTATGTCGGTAAAATTTCGGCTTAAAACAGCGGCCATATATTCGGCAGGAAAATGGGCTTTAAGATATGCTGTTTGGTAAGATACGTAAGCATAGCAGGTGGAGTGTGACTTATTGAATGCATATTGAGCAAAAGATTCCCAGTCGTTCCAAATTTTATTTACAATTTTAATGTCGAACCCGTTTTGCTTACACCCGGCAATAAATTTTTCTTTAAGCTGTGCCATCAGGTCTTTTTTCTTTTTTCCCATGGCTTTTCGCAGCGAGTCGGCTTGTCCTTTGGTAAATCCGGCAAGCTTTTGTGAAAGAAGCATTACCTGTTCTTGGTAAACGGTAATCCCATAGGTGTCGCGTAGGAATTCTTCCATCTCTGGAAGATCATAATTTATGGGCTCTTTACCATGTTTACGAGCAATAAAGGAAGGAATATAGTCCATGGGCCCCGGGCGATATAATGCATTCATCGCAATCAGGTCGTCGAACCGGTTTGGTTTTAAGGCTTTTAAATGCTTTTTCATTCCCGGCGACTCGAATTGGAATAGTCCCGTTGTTTCTCCACGGCTATAGAGCTCAAGTGTTTTTTTATCGTCTAATGGAACGCTTGAAATATCTATATCTACATTGTGCGATTCTTTTATATTCTCAACCGCATCCTTTATGATAGAAAGCGTTTTAAGGCCCAGAAAATCCATTTTTAGCATACCGACCGATTCTACATGGTTTCCGTCGTATTGGGTTACTAGAAGGTTGGAATCTTTTGAGGTACAAACCGGAATATGTTCTACTAAATCGTTTCTGCCAATAATAACACCACATGCATGAAGTCCAGTGTGTCGTACTGATCCTTCAAGCGTTTCGGCAAACTTTAGTGTTTTTACAATCAGTTCATTGTCTGATTTTTTTGCATTGTTCAGTTCAGGAACCTCTTCGAAAGCTTTTTTTAACGATGTTCCGGGTCTTTCGGGTACTAGTTTGGCTAATCGGTCAGCTTCGCTTAATGGTAATTTTTCAACACGGGCAACATCACGGATAGCCATTTTTGCCGCCATAGTCCCAAAAGTGATGATGTGTGCTACTTTATTGTATCCATATTTATCTACCACCCAATCCAGTACTTTCTCCCGTCCGTCTTCATCAAAATCAATATCTATATCAGGCATCGATATTCGATCGGGATTTAAAAAACGCTCAAAAAGTAAATTGTATTGTATAGGATCAATATCGGTTATTCGATTACAGTAAGCTACTACAGAACCGGCTGCGGATCCTCTTCCCGGGCCGACAGATACATCCATTTCACGAGCTGCATGTAAAAAATTCTGCACAATTAGGAAATACCCGGGGAAACCCATGTTTTTTATTACTGAAAGCTCAAAATCTATCCTTTCACGAATTTCGTCCGTAATTTCATCGTATCTTTCTTTTGCTCCTTCGTAAGTGATATGTCGCAAATATTCGTCTTCGTTGTCAAATCCTTCGGGGAGCTTAAATTCAGGCATTATGGGATCACAATTCAGATCAAAATCTTCTATTTTTTCAACAATCTCATTGGTGTTTTCTAATGCTTCAGGAATATCTTCAAAAAGCGCATTCATTTCTTCTTGGGTTTTGAAGTACTCCTGTTTGGTATAGCTCATTCGGGAAGGATCGTCGAGATCTTTACCTGTATTTAAGCAGATTAACCGATCGTGTGCTTCGGCATCTTCGGCATTTATAAAGTGAACATCATTTGTTGCGATTAATTTGATATGGTGTTTTTGGGCAATATTAATTAATGCTTGGTTTACGATTATTTGATTCTCATAAACATCTTTATCTTTTTTAGGATCACCAGATGGATGGCGTTGTAGTTCTAAATAAAAATTATCGCCAAAAATTTCTTTAAATTGCAGCGCTATTTCTTCTCCAGCTTTCTCTCCTTTATTCATGATAGCCTGAGGAATTTCACCTCCCAAACATGCCGATGAGGCAATAATTCCTTCATTATATTTTTTTAATAATTCCCAGTCTATGCGAGGGGTATAATAGAATCCTTCTGTCCACGCCAGAGAAACAAGTTTGGTTAGATTTTTATATCCTGTTAAATTTTTTGCAAGCAAAATAAGGTGATATCCGCTGCGGTCTTCTTTTCCTTTTTTTTCTTTTCGGCTACCTTCAGCGACATAAGTTTCACAACCGATGATAGGTTTTATATCTTGTTTTTTGGCTTCGTTAAAAAAATGTTTTACTCCAAACATGTTGCCGTGATCGGTAATACAAACTGCCGGCATTCCGTCGTTTTTTGCTTTTTTAATGAGTTGTGCTACGTCGGATGCACCATCCAAAATGGAATATTGCGTATGTACATGTAAATGAGTAAAAGTTATCATTTTAAAGTATTGATTTATAATTATTTGTGTCAAGTCACCGGATTGATATTCGAAGGTTAAAATTATAAAAATACCTTCGATTATGCTTAGTGATGTTAATAAGTATTTAAAAAATATACAATTATTTTCTCAATCATATCACTAACAAAATTTTGTTTCTTTGGTTTTTTATTTTTGTGAAGTTTTAACGGTTGTTCGTTTTGAGAGGGATAATTATTGGAATATCTGCAAGGAATCTTTTTATTATTAATCGATTAAAAATATTTTATAATTGAAATAAAATTGTATCTTTGCCGGACATTTTAAAAAAGTAGGTTTAATTAAAATTAAAAAGAAAGAGTATGCCTGTAAAAATTCGATTAACAAGGAGAGGTAGAAAAAAATTACCTTATTATCACATTGTTGTCGCAGATAGCAGGGCGCCACGGGATGGTAGATATATTGAAAGCATAGGAACTTACAGTCCTATAACAAATCCTGCTACTATTGAACTTGATTTTGATAGAGCATTAGATTGGTTACAAAAAGGCGCTCAACCTACTGATACTTGTAGAGCTATCTTGTCGTACAAAGGTGTTTTAATGAAAAAACACTTACTCGAGGGAGTAAAAAAAGGTGCTTTAACTGAAGAGCAAGCTGAAGAGAAATTCCAAAGCTGGCTTAAGGAGAAAGAAAGTAAAATTGAAGCTAAACGTGAACAGATTCAAAAAGGTATTGCCGACGAAGATAAAAAACGTTTAGAAGCTGAAATGAAGATTCGCGAAGCAAGAGCTGAAGAATTAGCCAAGAAAAATGCTGAAGCTGCCGCTGAGGAAGCAAAAGCTAATGCAGAAGTAACGGAAGAAGCGAAGACAGAAGAAGAAGCTCCAAAAGCCGAAGAAGAAAAAGTGGAAGAAAAGCAAGTTGAGGAAGCGAAAGCTGAAGAACCTCAAGAGGAAACTGAGAAATCAGAAGAAGAAGCTCCAAAAGCTGAAAATAACGACGAAACCAAAAAAGGGTAAGCATATTTTCATGCATGATTAAGGATAATCATTTATTAGCAGGATCTCTTTTACGAACCTTTGGTACAAAAGGAGAAATAATCCTAAAATTTAAAAATGATCTTCCTGAAAAAATAAAAAAACTGGAATCAATTTTTGTCGAGGTCGATGGAAAATTGGTTCCTTTTTTTATTGTTGCTATTCAAGAAAAATCAATAAATACTGCATTGGTAAAACTTGAAGGAATCAACAGTGAAAAAAAAGCACATGAATTTGTCAATGCTGATTTTTATTTATCTGAATCTCAGATAAAATTTTTAGACTATTCAGCGGAAGAGTTTATTGATATTACAGGCTATGTAGTAAAAGATCAGCATAATAAATTAGTTGGCCAAGTGATAGAATTTATAGATATTCCTGAGAATCCTTTGTTAAAAGTTAAAACATCGGCTAACGAATTGCTTTTACCTGCTAACGACGAACTTATTATAGAAGTTGATGATGATGAGCGGGTTATTTTACTTCATGTTGCCGACGGAATAATTGATTTGGATTCGTTTAATTTTTGAAATCCATATCTTTCTCGAATGCTACAATCTTTTTCCTCCATTTCTGTGGCATAGGATGTGGTTTGTCTGCCGACCCGTTATAAGCCACCATTACTGAGTCGCAGGTAGCTTTTACTTCGTGAGATTTTTTATCTATGATTTGTTGAAACATTTTCAGGCTTTTATTTCCTAAATGGTATATTTTTGTTACTACTTCAATCTCCTGGTCAACCAAAATGGGTCGCATAAACTCAAGGGTTACTTTTGCTAAAACAAGGCCATTTGCATGCCATTGTATTTTTTCCTGAAAAACCTGTTCGATATAATTGGAACGAGCAAGGTCGAAATAGTTTTGGTAAACCGAGTTGTTTACATGCTTTAAGATGTCAAAATCATTAAACCGTATTTGTACGGGAGTTTTATGGAAAAATTGTAAATTATTGGTCATGATTTTACTCTTGGGATGCAATATCTAACTCTTCGTAAACAGAGTTTTGACTTTTAAACTCTGGAACAATCTCTTTCATTTTCTTAACAATTTTCATGTTGTTATGTTCTCTTTGCAGTAAAATAAGTTGCTGGATTTCCCACTTTACTTGGTCAAAATCATAGGTTCTTACTTTGGCAATCATAATTTTTGAATGGTGAGTAGGGATCGTATTTTCTTTATCGTTTAAAAGTTCTTCATATAATTTCTCTCCAGGCCTTAATCCGGTATATTTAATTTGTATATCTTTTCCAATTTCTAATCCAGAGAGTTTTATCATTTTTTTTGCCAGATTGATAATTTTGACGGATTTTCCCATATCGAACAGGAAAATTTCACCACCTCTACTAATTGCTCCAGCTTCAAGTACTAGCTGACAAGCCTCGGGGATCGTCATAAAGTAACGGGTAACTTCAGGATGAGTTACCGTAACAGGGCCTCCTTTGTCAATTTGTTTTTTAAACCGCAAAATCACGGAACCATTAGAACCCAGCACATTACCGAACCTTGTGGTAATAAAATTAGTATTTGATACCTGGTTAAAAGCTTGTACATATATTTCGGCAATTCGTTTCGACGCACCCATAACATTCGTAGGGTTTACTGCTTTATCTGTGGAAACCATTACAAATTGTTCAACTTTAAAAGCATGAGCGATATCGGCTAAAATTTTAGTGCCCATGATGTTCGTTCTTAAGGCTTCGGTCGGATTGCTTTCCATCATAGGAACGTGCTTGTAAGCCGCAGCATGAAAAACGATTAAAGGTTTGTAAACTTCAAAAAGTTTTTGAATTCGGTATTCATCGGCAATGTTGCCAATGACAATTTCGAAATTATAAAAATTATGTTTCTCTTGCATATCCAGTTCCATATCGTATAAAGGAGATTCCGCCTGATCGAAAAGAATAATCTTGCTGGGGTTAAAAGCTATAAGCTGTCTCACGATTTCACTTCCAATAGAACCTGCTGCGCCAGTAACTAAAATACATTTATTTAAAAGTTTCTTTTTTATTTTGTTAACGTCTAAAATAATGGGGGGGCGTTCCAATAAATCTTCAATTTTAATTTCTTTAATTTGGTTAAAGCTAAGTTCTCCATTAATCCATGTATTAACCTCGGGTAAAGTAAGTACTTTAATATTGTTTTGTAGGGATTGTTCAATAATAGATTGTTTTTCTTCCGAATCAATATTTTCTTTGGCGATAATTAATTTTTCAATATCATTTTTTTTGGCAAGACTATCCAAATACTGTGGGTGATAAATGGTTACGCCTTCGAGCGTTTTGCCAATATTGGCATGGTTAATGTCTAAAAAAGCCAATACTTTGTGTTTGCTTTTTGCATCACGATCTAGTGTTCTTTTGGTGATTACGCCAAACTGATCTGCCCCATATATAACCATGCCCGTTTTTTCTTTTGTGGGGTTATATAATTCCTGATAAATGATTTTTGTAGAAAGCCGAAATGATGCCATTAAAAAAATGGTGATAAGAAAATCAATAGCAATGATTGAAAAAGGAATAATGAATGTTCCGTTGATTAAATAATAATTTAAAATATTAATTATTATAAAAAGGATACTTCCGGTGATCGCGACGATGAATATTCGTTCGGTATCTTTAGCCCCAGAATACCTTATAATACCGGCATATGTTCTAAATATTAGAAATGTTATAGAGCGAACAAACAAAACAAATGGGATGATAAAGTTCAGACTATTAAAATAAGGCTGAGGAATATCAAAATTAAATCGTAGTAAAAAGGCTAAGGAAATGGATATAGCACATATAAATAAATCGATCAGAAAAACAATCCATCTTGGAGTATATGATTTTGGAAACCAGATCATAGTAATATTTTAAAATTTTATCTTATAGAAAGTGTCCAATACTTCAAAAATAAACAAAAATATTGCAGGAAATATAATTTTAATGCTTCTTTTATTCAACAATATTCGGAATTTTAGCATTTCTTGTATGATGAAAAAATAAATTAGTTACTAAACGTTGAGTTATAATCTTGCATATATTTTTTTACCCTCCAATGAGGGTTAAATAAAAACGAAATATTAGTGAACTATATTATTGATGTTAGCATATTATGAAGTGGATAAAAAGTTAGTTCTGGTTAAACGGTATTATTTTCTAATCACTTCTATTTCTCCGTTTACTCCAAGTTTAATAATTCCCGACGGAGAGGCTTGGGTGTAATCATTTTGTCTCCATTGCACGACATAATCAACCAAATCAAAGATTTGAGGATGAATTGCAGAAAAATTACCAGGAGCTTTTTCTCCACTTATATTGGCTGAGGTAGAAACAATCGGTTTTCTAAATCGTTCTATCAACTTTTGTGTAAAAGGGTCGTTGGTTATTCGTATACCAATGCTGCCATCACTGGCAATAAGATTTTTAGCTAAGTTTTTTGCTTGTGGGTAGATAATGGTTAATGGCTTGTCTGCCAAATCAATTAAATCCCAGGCGATATCAGGCATCTTATGAACATAAGAGGGGATTTTCCCTGCATTGTCCAATAATACGAGCATGCTTTTCTGGTCACTTCGTTTTTTTATTTGATAAATACGTTCAACTGCTTTTTCGTTGGTTGCATCACAACCAATGCCCCAGATGGTGTCGGTAGGATACAAGATAACTCCCCCATCCTGTAAAATTTTTATACTATTTTGAATATCCTGGATCATACCTTTTTTGTTACGTTACCAAACATTTTTATCATTTTTCTTTTCCTGCTCCATGGTAGTTTTCGATATTCAGGGATCGGATTTTCCTTGATGTATTTTTCTACAGCATCAACCATTCTTTTAGAGGATTTTCCATCAGTATAAGGATGATAGTTTTTAATGATCCAGCTCCTTTGATCCTTGAATTTGTCCTCAATAAATGTATTATTTACAGATGTAATCAGTTGTTTAGGATTTGTAATATTTTCCCACTTAATATTTTTAGATTTAGATTTATAGGTTATTACAGGTTTGTTTAAAAGCAAGAACTCATAAACAACGGATGATGTATCACTAATCATTAAATCCGATAATATAAGATATTTGATAATATTACTTTCGTCAACAACTTCGGCATTAGGTATTCTTCTGCATAAAGACTTATATTCTGACACCACTTTATTATCCATTAAATCATGGAACTTTATTAAAAGTAGGGTTTCTGTATTGGCTAATGTTAAAATAGTATCTTTTAAATCAATTGCTGATGTTAGTGAGGGGGAAAAAGTTGGTGCATAAAGAATGATTTTATTTACACTATATTTTTTTTTCAATTCTGTTTTTTCAATCTGATATAAATTTTTTTGTGAAAAAAGTTGATCTAGCTTTGGCCAACCTGTTTCAATAACATCAAAATCTTGGTACTTTTTGGCAAGCATTTTAAATCGATTGGTAAAATATGGACCTTGTGTTAAATATAGGTCGAAATATTTACGAATTCGAAAATGTCCTTTTTTTTCGCCGGCTAAGCCATGAAATATCTGAACTTTTAGTCCTCGCAAGTAATGTGGAACTTCATTTCCGGGTACAAAAATGACATCATTATTAAATTCATGTATTTCTTGAATATTGATGGTAAAATCGCATTCGTTTTTATAAGGGAATTTTTCTTTTATATTACTCGGAATAAACCATTTAACGGAATGATTTCTTGAAATTAACTCATCACTTATTGGTTTTAAGATTCCAAATGCATAAGGATTCTTACAAAAAAGTGTTGTTTTCATTCTATTTGAACATCTTATTTACGTTTTCTAAATCTTCCATAAAATCAACTTCCATACAATTATATTTTGATATATCGACTGCATTTACTTTGATATGATCTTTTTGAATTGCCAGTTCGATGCCCCGCTCGAAGTAATCGTTATCGTTACATTCTTCTAATCTTTTAATAAAAAAGTTAATATCTTTGGAAGAAATAAAGTTAATACCAACAGCTTCTCCAAGTCCGTGTTTAACGCTTTTAGAAATTTCTTTTATAAATCCATCACTATCTAATGAATATTTAACTTCTTCTTCACCCACTTCTTCATTGTTTACTGAAACAAACGATTCATTTTTGTTGATGTATGGCGTAAGTAAGTCAAAAACACGTTTGTCAAAAACCACATCTCCATTGAGCCATAATACCGATTCGCTATGGTACTTTTTTAATGCTTTTAATAAGCTTTTTGATGTATTAGTTTGATCGAAAACCGGATTGTATATATAGGTAGCATCGGGCATACTTTCTATAATAAGGTCTTTTTTAAAACCTACTACTATATTGATATCATCAAAATTAAAATAGGAAGTTAAATTGTTGATTTGCTGCTTCATAATGGTATCTCCGTTTTTTAATGGAGTTAGTGGTTTTGGGAAGGGGTTTCCCAAACGCGATCCAATACCTGCTGCTAAAATTACTGTTTTCATGATCTGTTTATTTGGGGATTGATAGGTGTATGTTTTTGCCTGTTTTTTTAATTAAGCTTGAGATAGCAAAGATAAAATTTTTATTAAGAACGCTAGAAAAAGTATGTAATTAAAATCATATGTATAAATAATTGATATCCTAGCTTTTGTAAAATATAGCTATGGATTTAAAATTGTATTATAATTTTAGTATAATTACAGATTTATAGAAAAGACAAATTTTAACATAAATTTAAAAATGGTAAAGCATCCTCAGTTGACAAATAAAAATCTTATTCGAGCGAGAAAAGTAATGTTTGATGTAATTGACTTTTTAGATGAGCAGAATATTGATTATTATCTTGAAGGAGGAACATTGCTTGGCATTGTAAGAGATGGTGAATTATTGCCTTGGGATCATGATATTGACTTATCTATTTCTGTAAATGATGCCGAAAGGTTTGCTGCCAATAAGAGTATGCTTGCCAAGAAAGGTTATAGAATAACAAAACGGAAAATGCATAGAAATATTGGAGGCTTAAAAAAAGATCAATATAGAGTTTTCAAGGTAAAAAAACGTATACCGTCTATTTTGAAAGCATTATTTCCTATATTTCATAAAATAAATTTAGTTGCTGATATATTTGTGAAAGCCGATGATGAAAAGTATACTTACTGGCAGGCTATGGAGAAAATAATGAGGGTTGACAAGGTCTATTATTCTAAATATGAAACTGTTGATTATTTAGATCGAAAGGTCAAAGTTCCTTTTAAATATAAGGATTATTTAACTCAAAAATACGGTGATTGGTCTGTACCAATTAAAGAATGGATTTGTGGAGTTGATGAGAATACAATTGTTGGGGATGTTTAAATTGTTTATTTCCTTCTTAAATATTTATATTTTATTTAGTACAGTTAAATACGTTGTTATTTATTATAAACAAGTTCCTTGAATCAGGAAAAGTATTCAGCAACTAATTTTTATTTAGAGCATTAATTTATATCCCCAATAAAAACGGTTTGTATTCTTAAAGATTTAACCATAGCGTTTATACCGCAACATTATATTCTCTTAAAGCATCGTTTAATGATGTTTTAAGATTGGTTGATTCTTTTCTTTTTCCAATAATCAATGCACAAGGAACCTGGTATTCGCCGGCATTAAATTTTTTTGTTTTTGTTCCTGGTATTACAACCGATCGGGTGGGTACAAAACCTATGTACTCCACAGGCTTTTCCCCGGAAACATCAATAATTTTTGTTGATCCGGTGATCACCACATTTGCTCCCAATACAGCTTCTTTTTCAATATGTACTCCTTCAACCACAATACATCGTGACCCAATAAAACAATCATCTTCAATAATTACCGGAGCTGCTTGTACAGGCTCTAAAACACCACCGATTCCTACTCCTCCACTTAAATGGACATTTTTCCCTATTTGAGCGCACGATCCTACGGTTGCCCAGGTATCAACCATGGTTCCTGAATCAACGTAGGCTCCTATGTTTACATAGGATGGCATCATAATTACATCTTTAGCCACAAAAGAGCCATGCCGGGCTATGGCGTGAGGAACAACCCGCACACCTAATTCCTTATATCCTGATTTTAAAGGAATTTTATCATGAAATTCAAACGGCCCAACTTTTATTACTTCCATTTTTTGCGTTGGGAAATACAATATCACAGCTTTTTTAACCCATTCATTGACAATCCAACCCTTTTCAGTTGGCTCAACAACTCTTAGCTTGCCTTTATCCAAAAGTTCAATAATTTCATTTATCGTATTCAGTGTATCCTGATTTTTCAATAAAGACCTGTTATCCCAGGCTGATTCTATTTTATTTTTGTAATCTGCATATTCCATAGCTCAAAAAATCGTTAATAAGTTGAACGTTTAGATTATTTGACGAAGATAGCTAAAAAAAAGCTTGATAAAAAGATATTCAAACCACAGTTATAAAGTTAAAGATTGTTAAATGACAGTAGCTAACAACGAAAGAATTATATATTTGTGTATATAAAATATTATTTAATGAATCGGAATTTTATTTTCGCATATACCACTTTTATCTTAATGTTGATCTTGGTTGTTCCAAAATTGTATGCCCAAAATTCCGACTCATCTTATTATTTTTATGGTAAAGTATTAAGTCTTGAAAAAAGGTATCCTGTTGCCTTTGCTCATGTAATTAATATTAACGCTGGAAAGGGGGTTGTAACCGATTCATTGGGGAATTTTGAAACGTGGGTTAACCCGAATGATGTTTTAAATATTTCTGCCATTGGTTTTGAACATAGAGAATATAAGGTTCCTGTGCAAAATCCCGGCTCAGTTGTAGAAATTATATTGGTAAACAAAACCTATGCTATTCCCGAGGTTTCTATTTCTTATCTGGGTACTTACCGTGAGTTTAAACAAAAGGTCCTGGATTTGGAGTTGTCGGATGAAAACGAGCTGCATCCTCAAATCAATAAAATATTTAAGCATGTAGAGTTGGAATACCCACTGGTTGAAGAGCCTGCAACAAGTATCGTATCTCCGATATCGTTAATTTATTCCGTATTTAGTAAAGAAGGGAAAGCGGTTAAAAAATATTTGGATGTAAAAGAAAGAGCTGATGTAAAAGAAAAGTATAATATTACAGTAATAAAAAATCTAACCGGTTTAGAAGGATTAGAAGCCAAAGAGTTTATGGATTTTTGTAATTTTACCGATGATTATGTGAGAAGTGTTACCGAATATGAACTTTATGCGGAAATTAAAAAGCAGTATGAAGAATTTAAAGAGGAACAAGAGCCGATAGAAAAAAAAGATACTATTCAACAAAATGATAAGTAGGTTATGACTGATAAAATTCCGGTATATGAAGATATTATAAAAGCGCACGAAAGAATCTTGCCATTTGTACATCGTACTCCGGTTCTATCTTCAACGGGTATTAATAATATACTAGGTGTTCATTTATATTTTAAGTGTGAGAATTTTCAAAAAGTTGGTGCTTTTAAATTTCGTGGTGCAACCCATGCCGTGCGCCAATTAACTTCAGATGAAGCTAAAAAAGGAGTTACTACGCATTCGTCAGGAAACCATGCGGCTGCTTTAAGCCTTGCTGCCCGGCAAATGGATATCACTGCGTATATTGTGATGCCCGAAAGCGCTCCTGCTATTAAGAAGAAAGCAGTTAAAGGCTATGGAGCTGAAATTACTTTTTGTGAGTCTACACTGGAAGCCCGAGAAAAAACACTCGAGATCGTTCAGCAAAAAACCGGAGCTAGCTTTATTCATCCCTATCATAATTTTAATGTGATTTGTGGACAGGGGACCGCAGCAAAAGAGTTTTTAGAAGATTATCCTGATTTAGATGTGATCATAGCACCCGTGGGTGGTGGTGGATTAATGAGCGGCACTTCAATTGCAGCAAAAGCGATTAAAAAAGGGATTAAAGTATTGGGTGCCGAACCGTTAAATGCCGATGATGCTTATCGCTCATTCAAGCAGGGAGAGTTGATTCCCTCCTTAAAACCAAATACCATAGCAGATGGGTTACTGACTTCGTTAAGTCCTTTAACTTTTCAAATTATTAGAGAAAATGTGGATGATATATTAACGGTAAAAGAAGAAACCATTATTGAAGCTATGCGATTGATTTGGGAACGAATGAAGATTATTATTGAACCTTCTTCTGCAGTTCCTCTGGCAGCTGTAATAGAAAATAACAAGCTATTTAAAGGTGAAAAAGTGGGAATAATTATTTCCGGAGGAAATGTAGACCTAAATCATCTGCCTTTTTAAGGTTTTACATAGAACTCACCCGTTAATGGATAATGATCGGAGAGCCTTACCTTGTGGATATTAAACGACTTGCACTCTAATTCTTTGCTGTAAAAGATGTAATCGATTCTGAACGAAGGGAATTTGCCGATATAAGTATTTCCGATTCCTTGTCCTGCGCTAACAAATGAGTCTTTAAGATTGCTCTTTAATGTTTGATAAGTATATGAAACCGGAACATCATTAAAATCGCCACATAAAATTACCGGATAAGGTGATTTTTTTATAAGCTTCGAAAGTGTTTCTGCCTGGTTTGCGCGTTTAATAAAGGCATCTCGTAATCGGGTTGATATATCTTTTATTTCTTTTAATTTTTCGTCCTCCTTCAGTGTTTTGCTGTTGGTAATAAATTTATAATTATCTTCATTAAACCGGATCGATTGCAGATGTATATTAAAAACTCTTAAGGTGTCAGCCCCCATAACAATATCGGTATAAATACTTACATTAAAAGATTGGTTGAATTTAATGATCCCTTGATTTACAATAGGATGCTTGCTGTAAGTTGCAACGCCTAAGTTTTGATTTGTATTTTCAACAGCGTACCCTATGTGTGATTGGTATTGTTGATTTAATTTTTTATGGATATCTGTTTCACTTAAATTTCCTTTATTTCTTGTAAAAAAATCCTGAAAACAGATGATTGAGAAATTTTCGTGATTTATAAAATGGAAAATTTCATCCTTTGTTGTTTCTTTCTCGCTCCATTGGTACAAATCAAAAGACCTGACATTAAAAGAAAGAAGATTAAATGATTGTTCAACAGATTTTTTCTTTTGGTTTTTTTTATTTAATGGGATTTGGATATAAGTATTTAAATAATTCCATCCGGATAAAATAGCAATAAGTGGAAAGATTAAAAAGAGCCTTTGTTTAGCGATCCAAAATATTAAAAATAATAAGTTTATGATTAGCACAAAAGGATAAGCAAGGCCAAAAAAAGCTAAAATCCAAACCTTTGCCGGGCTTATATAAACCGAAAGATAAGCAAGCAGTAAGGCTGCTATAAAAATAATGTTTAGATATTTTAATATCTTATAAATTATATTTTTCAAGATAAGTACCTTTTTGTTTCTTATATCTAAATTACAATTTATGGTTTAATTTAGCAAAAGGAGAGAGGGTTTATGTTATATTATTAGAAAAGATTTTAATTGCTGTTTTTAAATAAAATTTCTTTTTCTTTTTTCGTTAGGCTGTCATACCCTGATTTGGCAATTTTATCAAGAATGCGGTCTACATCTTTTTGCTTTTTTATTTTTTCTTTATTGTACTCAATGTCAGTCATCGGCCGTTTGTACGTGACTTTAATTTTAGGCTTAGGTTTAAAAAGGGTAAATAGTTTGTCCATAAACCGGTCGAATCCCTTATTTATGTTTTTTCCTTTTTTAAATTGCTGAACAAATAAATAACCATATAAAGCACCTCCAAGATGTGCTATGTGCCCACCTGCATTGGATGATGCAATGCTTATAATATCAATCGCGATGGTTACAATAGCAATATATTTTAATTTTACAGGACCGAAAAATAAAAGATGAATGGTATGGTCGGGGGCATATACCGATACGGCAATAACAATAGCAATTACGGATGCTGATGCTCCTAATGCAAGGGAATCGGGTAAAACATTTGAAAAAACAGGAAAAATATTAAATGTCAAAATATATAGTGCAGCACCTGCTAATCCACCCACAAGATATAGACTCAGTAATTTTTTTTCATCAAAATAGCTTAAAAAAATCATTCCAAACCAATAAAACCATAACATGTTAAACAGAATGTGGAAAAAATCCAGATGTAAAAACATGTAGGTAAAAATAGTCCAGGGTTTAAAAATAAGATTTGAAAAATCGGCAGGAACAGCAAACCAGTTAGCAATAGAAAAAGTTTGCTCTGCCGAGAGTAAAAAGAATATTACCCCGACAATTTTCACTGCCAAAAAGACAGCAATATTGATATATAATAGCTTAATTAAGTTGTTTCCACTTTTAAATGACTGTTTTATTTCGTCGGCTATACCCATAGTTTTGCTTTATTTTGTTTTATTCCTGGCACTTAACAGTGATTAATAAAAATTAGACCTGCTTTTTTTCCAGTATTTAATTAAAAAGAATCCAAATAACATGCCACCCAGGTGTGCAAAGTGAGCAACATTACTTCCGGGTTGTGTTAAGCCGAACCATAATTCTAAAGCCCCATACATAATTACAAAATATTTAGCCCGAATAGGTATAGGTGGGAATAGGAGCATTAATTGCGTGTTAGGGAAAAGCATACCAAAAGCAAGTAATATTCCAAATACTGCCCCTGAAGCACCCACCGTAGGAATATTCATTTTGAAATTGATCAACTCGTTTAAAAATTGTTTTGCCCTGACAATATAGTTCGGATTATCCGGGCTTGAATACCATCCGTCTAATAATTTGCTGTAAACTTGTGAGTAATATTCAGGGAAATGGTCTTTTACTAATATCGCTAAAGCATCTGGTGACGGAGTGTTGTTGAAGGCTTGTATATCATTTAAAATACTTGTCATTTGTAAGTGGATAACAAAGGTGTGTAAAGCTGCTGCTCCTAATCCGGTAACGATAAAATATATAAAAAAACGTTTACTTCCCCAAACAGATTCTAATACTCGCCCAAACATCCACAGGGCAAACATATTAAAAAATAAGTGCCATAATCCACCATGCATAAACATATGGGTAACAAATTGGTACGGTTGAAATAATTCAGATTTAAAATAATGTAATCCTAAAATCTGTGTTAATTCCGTCCCGAACGAATTGTTTAAGATCCAGGTAGCTAAAAGCATGATTACATTTATGATAATGATGTTTTTTACTACCGGTGGAATATTATTAAATCGTGTATACATAGGTTTATTTTTATCAATCTAAATTATTAAAAACGTTTTTCAATTTCTTCTGTTTTGATGATGGTTACAATTTTTTTGCCAAAAGGGGAATAGTTAGGTTGTTCGCATGCAAAAAGCAGATCAATCATTTCGCGCATTTCTTCAGGCGTAAGTGGTTGATTTGAGCTTATGGCCGAGGCTTTTGCTAACGCTTTGGCAATGGATTTTTTGGCAAGCTGTTTAGAATCTGTTTCTCCACTTAAGTATTCATTTAAAAATTCGTCGATTATTTGCGCTGGTTCTTGATTCCCTGAATCTGCTGGCATCCCGTTTACAATGACGGCATGTCCACCAAAATCATCCATATCAAACCCTAAAGCTGTCATTTCGTCTTTTAAATTAAGGAGTAATTCATGGTCTTTGGCATCTAGTTCGATGGTTTTTGGGAATAAAGTTTTTTGTGTTACTGCCATATTGGTTTTTAGGGAATGCATAAATTTTTCAAATAATATGCGTTCATGCGCTTTTTTCTGATCAATAATCATCAGTCCCGATTTAACAGGCGTTAAAATGTATTTGTTTTTAAAATGAAAAACATTCTCTCCCTGTTTGTTATCATTAATTGTAGTCTGAGTGTCGAGGTTAGAAAGAACAGAAAATTCATCATCGGGTTTATTTTCTTTTTCAAAACCCTGATAAAGATTTTTCCAGTTCGTCAGATTATCCTTTTCTAAAGAAAATTTGGTGCTTTTTTGGCCTTTGCTGGTAAACTTGTTGTTTTTAAAGGGGTTAAATGTTGGATCAACATCTATTTTGGGAGTATTAATTTGGGTATCTTTTGAAATTACCGGAATATCAAAACTTTGCTCCTGGTCAAAATCAATAGAGGGGACAATATTGTTTTTGCCGAGGCTCTCTTTTACCGATGCATGTAAAATTTGCCATATGGCTTGTTGGTTTTCGAATTTTATTTCGGTTTTGGTAGGATGAATATTGACATCAATAGTTGCTGGATCCGCTTCTAAATATAAAAAGTACGAAGGAATCGTATCCGGAGGTAAAATTTGCTCGTAGGCATTTAAAATTGCTTTATTCAAATAGGGGTTTCGCATATATCGGTTATTGATAAAGAAGAACTGTTCGCCTGGCTTTTTTTTAGCATTTTCTGGTTTACCAATAAATCCTTTTATAGAAACAATACTTGTGTTTGTTTCTAAAGGAATTAGATTATGGTTTATTTTTTTACCATAAATAGAAACGATTCGTTGGTGGATATTTGATTTGGGTAAAATATAAACTTCCGATTCGTTATGATAAAGCTTAAATTCTATATCGGGATTTGCAAGGGCAACTCTTTGAAATTCGTTAATAATATGTCCGAATTCAGCCGTATTTGATTTTAAGAATTTCCTGCGTGCCGGTACATTGTAAAACAGGTTTTTAATGGCAAGGTTCGAACCGGTTGTACAACTTGTTGGCTCCTGGCTAACCACTTTTGAACCTTCTATTTGGATATGGGTCCCAATTTCCTGGCGGGCTTGTTTTGTTTTTAGCTCTACATGAGCAATGGCTGCGATAGAAGCTAATGCTTCTCCTCTAAATCCCATGGTTTTTATAGCAAATAAATCATCAGCATTTTGTATTTTGGAGGTAGAGTGTCTTTCAAAAGCCAGCCGTGCATCGGTTTCTGACATACCTGTTCCGTTATCAATAATCTGAATTAAAGTTTTTCCCGCATCTTTAATATTAACGGTTATACGATTAGCCTGTGCATCTACAGCGTTTTCTGCCAATTCTTTTACTACCGAAGCAGGCCGTTGTATAACCTCTCCGGCAGCTATCTGGTTAGCAACGGAATCGGGTAAAAGCTGAATGATATCTGCCATGAAAATACCGGATTTAATATAATAATAAGAAATAAATAATAGCTAGTAAAACAACAAGTATTATTGCCAGCCGTAAATTGGATTTCTTTTTCTCTTCGTGGTTTCGTTTAAAAACACCGCGCATTTGCCCTTTAATATTGGGAATATAAGGTTTGTCCGAATCGGACAAGTCTTCTACTCCCAATTCTCTTTTGATTTGACGTACCCTTCTTTCCAACTCCTCTTTTTGCTCATCATAATATAGAGGCGAGTAATTAAACCTTTTATTTTTAGGGGTATGAAAAAATTTTATAGCCATCCTGTCTTTTTTAACTTTTTGCAAAGTTATTTATTATTTTATCATTTATTAAATTTTAATTCAATTGATATGGGTTTTTATAGAAAGCTTTTTTTATATTTGCCCGATAATAGATACAAAAAAATTTATTGAAAGCAAAAAATTAAAGTTTGTTTCTTTGGTAATCAAAGAAACTTTTATATTTTTGCATTCCCAAAATTGGTAACAAACGGTTAAAATTTAAATAAATGTACGCAATAGTTGACATAGCAGGCCAGCAGTTTAAGGTAGAGAAAGATAGTAAGATTTTTGTTCACCGTTTAGAAGGAGAAGAAGGATCTACTGTTGAGTTCGAGAAAGTTTTGCTGGTAGATAATGACGGCAAGGTAAAAGTCGGAAAACCTACCGTGAAAGATGCAAAAATTTCCGCTAAAATCCTGGCTCACCAAAAAGGTGATAAAGTAATTGTTTTTAAGAAAAAACGAAGAAAAGGGTATCAGGTTAAAAACGGTCACCGTCAACTGTTTACCCAAATACAGGTACAAGACATTATTGCTTAATTAAAAATATTTTGACACATGGCACATAAAAAAGGAGCAGGTAGTTCACGTAACGGTCGCGAATCGGAAAGCAAACGTTTAGGGATAAAGTTGTATGGAGGACAAGCGGCTAAAGCCGGTAGTATTATTGTCCGCCAGAGAGGAACAAAACATTATCCGGGCGAAAATGTAGGTATTGGTAACGACCATACTTTATTCGCTTTAATTGATGGAAAAATTGAATTTAAACGTCGAAGAGGTAATAAATCATTTGTTTCGGTTGTTCCCTTCGAAGATTAAGATATTTTTTACGTAATTTTGAATCTCCTGTTTTTGCTAGTTTTAGTAAAAAATATGGAGATTTTTTATTTTAAACCCTATTATATATTTAACCAACATGCTAACCTTACGATTTATCCAGGAAAACAGAGACTTTATTATTGAGCGTTTGAAAATTAAAAATTTTGATGCTACTAAAATTACAGGCCAAATTCTTGCGCTTGACAAAGAAAGAAGATCAACGCAAGCTGCTATGGATGATAATAAAGCGGAATTAAATAAACTTTCGAAGGAAATAGGAAAGCTTTTTAAAAATGGCAATGTGGAGGAAGCAATTAAGGTTAAAGGAAAAAATGCCCAAATCAAAGAAAATATAAAAGAACAATCTGAATCGTTAAATAAAATTGAAGAAGAACTAAACTTGTTATTAGTTCAGCTGCCTAATATACCCCATGAATCAGTACCTCCCGGAAAAGGAGAACAGGATAATGTTGAAATAAAGAGTGGAGGAACCAAACCCGAATTAGCTCAAGACGCCTTACCACATTGGGATTTGGCTAAAAAATACGATATTATTGATTTTGAATTAGGGAACAAGATCACGGGAAGTGGTTTCCCCGTATATAAAGGAAAAGGAGCGAAGCTACAGCGGGCATTAATCAATTATTTTTTAGATAAAGCTATAGAAGCAGGATATCATGAAGTGCTTCCTCCTTTAATGGTGAATGAAGATTCGGGTTTTGGTACCGGGCAGTTGCCCGATAAGGAAGGACAGATGTATCATGTTGCCCAGGACAATTTATATTTAATTCCCACAGCCGAGGTTCCGGTAACCAACATTTATCGTAACGAGATTTTGTCGGCAAAGGATTTCCCGATAAAAATGACTGCTTACACCCCCTGTTTCAGACGTGAGGCCGGCTCATACGGCAAAGATGTACGTGGTTTAAATCGCCTACACCAGTTTGATAAAGTAGAAATTGTTCAGTTTCAACATCCCGAAAAATCGTATGACACATTACAGGAAATGTTAAATCATGTGGAGAGCCTTGTAAAATTACTAAATCTCCCATACCGTATTTTAAAGCTTTGTGGGGGGGATATAAGTTTTACTTCTGCACTTACCTATGATTTTGAAGTGTATTCTATGGCTCAGCAAAAATGGCTTGAAGTTAGTTCTGTTTCCAATTTTGAGGCTTATCAGGCTAACCGATTAAAAGTACGATTTAAAGAAGACGGAGAGAAGAAAACCAAATTGGCACACACCCTTAACGGCAGTGCATTGGCTTTACCACGAATATTAGCTGCTTTGCTGGAAAACAATCAATCCACCAAAGGAATTGTTATTCCTGAAGTTTTGCAACCTTATACCGGATTTGATATCATTGACTGAAAAAGGTTTAAATTTTTTATGACAGAGCGCCACCAGAGCGCTCTTTTTTTATCGTTAAATTATTTGTAATATTATAAATTTCTAAAAATGATATAATATTTTATGAATAATAGACAAAAAGGGTATTTGTATGCCGGGCTAACGATTCTTTTTTGGGGAACCTCCGCATCGGCATTTAAAATAGGTTTAAGGTATGTCGATTATTTTCAATTACTATTATACTCATCTTTTACTGCTGTAATTTTTTTATTTTTTGTTTTATGGGCTCAAAAAAAATTAAAAATTCTTAAAACGTTTACCAGGAAACAATATTTATATTCTATGTTTCTCGGATTTTTAAATCCTTTTCTATATTATGTGATTTTGTTTAAAGCCTATACGCTGCTTCCGGCTCAAATAGCCCAACCTTTGAATTTTGTCTGGCCCATTGTTTTGGTATTGCTTTCTATTCCTATCTTAAAGCAAAAAATTGGATTTAAAAGTTTTGTCGCATTAATTGTAAGTTTTATTGGCGTTTATTTTATCTCTTCCCAAGGGCAATTGTTTAATCATCAGTTTGCTGATCCATTAGGTGTTACATTGGCTTTAAGTACCTCCGTGGTTTGGGCTTTGTTTTGGCTCTACAACATGAAAGATCAACGAGACGAAGTACTTAAGTTATTTTTAAATTTTGTGTTTGCATTTTTCTTTATATTAGCAATAACAATAAAGGAATCATCTGTTATTCCGCAAAATGTAGAAGGTGTTTTAACGGCAATTTATATTGGGTTGTTTGAAATGGGCATAACTTTTGTAATATGGTTAAAGGCCCTTAAATTAGCTGGCCGTACAGATAAAATTGGCAATTTAATTTATCTAACGCCATTTTGTGCTTTAGTTTTTATTCATCTATTTTTAGGCGAAAAAATTTATTTAACAACCATTTTAGGATTAATTTTGATTATTTCGGGAATCTTATTACAACAACTAAATAAAGTAAAAAGATGAAAACAAAATCTTATAAAATATTCATTTGGCTGCTGATTGCTATTTTAGGTATATCAGTGTATTCATGTGAGAAGGAAAAAATTTATTCTGATAATGAAACAACAATTGAGTTTCATAGTTTAATGGATTACTGGTACTTTTGGAAAGATTCCATCTCAACTGTTAATCCGAATAATTTTACGAATCCCTATGATCTTTTAGAGTCTATGCGATTTAAATCCAAAGATCGTTGGAGTTATATTACAACTCAGGAAGCGTTTAACCAATATTATCAAGAAGGAACTTATGTAGGTTATGGATTTGGTTATGCCCCCGATGAAACGGGGACCATTAGAATTACTTTCTTATTTGATGATTCGGACTTTGCTGCCGACGGTGTTACTCGCGGATGGATGATTAAAGAAATAAATGGAGTGCCGGTTAATCAGGATTCGGATTTTACCGAATTGTTAGGAGCAGATGAAATTGGAGTTTCGAATCATTTTGTATTAGAATCGCCAGGTGGAGAGATCATATCCCAATCTTATACCAAAAAGTTGTTGGCGATGAATACCGTTTTATATCGGAATGTAATTACAGCAGGCAGTAAGGAAGTTGGTTATTTGGTGTTTAAAAGCTTTATTGAACCTTCACTTGCTGAGCTTGATGAAGCGTTTACCTATTTTACTACCGAAAATGTTGATGAATTAATTATTGATTTGAGATACAATGGTGGAGGGCAGATGACTGTTGCTATGTATCTTACTGGATTGATTATTCCGGATGCATTGGACGATCAACTGTTTTTAAAATATATTCACAATAACTCAAGAAAAGACGAAGATTTTAGCTATAATTTGGCCCAGGAGCCCAACTCTGTTCGATTAAATAAAGTTTACTTTATTACTTCAAAAGCCTCTGCATCGGCCAGCGAAGCTATTATTAATGGATTAAAACCACATATGGACGTTTACTTGATTGGGGATGACACCTATGGAAAGCCTGTTGGTATGTATTCTTTCTTTAGCAATATAAGTAACCTGGCTTATGTTCCTGTTACCTTTAAAATAATTAATGCCAATGGCAATGGTGATTATTATGATGGACTACAGGCAAATAGTTACGCCGAGGATGATATCACTAAAAATTTTGGAAACTTGAACGAAGCGTGTTTAGAAGAAGCTCTCTACCATATTGAAAATGGAAGTTTCTCTTCTAAAAAATCTGCCGGCGAGATTGTACGAAAGCCTAAAATTGAATATAATAGCCTTAAGGATGAAATCGGAGCGATATAACAATGAATGAACCTATATCCAAAGAAAGAATTATTCTGGGAATTGATCCGGGAACTACCATTATGGGATACGGATTACTTAAAGTAGAGGAAAAAAATCCCTCAATGATTGCCCTGGGAATAATTGATTTAAGAAAATATTCCGATCACTACACGAAATTAAAAACTATTTTCGAAAGGATCATTTCTTTAATTGAACAGTATCATCCTGATGAACTGGCTATTGAAGCTCCTTTTTATGGAAAAAATGTACAGTCGATGTTAAAGCTGGGCAGAGCCCAGGGAGTTGCCATAGCTGCTGCGTTGTCTCGTTCAATTCCCATTTTCGAATATGCTCCACGAAAAATTAAAATGTCCATAACAGGCAGGGGAAATGCTTCTAAAGAACAAGTGGCTATGCTTTTAATGAAATTATTAAAAATAAAAGATATGCCACCCCAATTGGATGCTACGGATGGTTTGGCTGCTGCTTTGTGCCACTTTTATCAGGCAAATACAATCCAATCGGATAAAAGTTATAACAGCTGGAAAGATTTTATGAATAAAAATTCCGGAAGGATAAAAAAATAGCCGGTACAAAAACCGGCTATTCAATAATAAATATCTTTATTTTATTGTAACTGGAATACAATAGGGAATGTAAATCGAACTCGTACAGGGCGTCCTCTTTGGCTTCCGGGAGTCCATTTGGGTGATGACCGAACCACACGTAACGCTTCTTTATCCAGCGAGGGGTCTACACCACGAACAACCATTGCATTGGTAACATTTCCGTCGGGCCCTATGTCAAACTGAACATAAACTCTTCCACTAATACCGTTTTCCTGAGCAATAACAGGATATTTAAGGTTTTGTTGAATATATGTACGGAAAGCATCACTGCTCTGTCCCTGGAATGTTGGCATGTTCTCAACCACAAAGAAAACTTCTGTTTCTTCTACCACTTCTTCTTCCTCTTCAAATTCAATAATTTCAATTTCCGTATCCTGATCGGCTTCCGTATCTTCTAAAATTAATTCATTTTCAATCTCCACATCATCTTCAACAATATTAATCACTTCTGTTGTTTGTGGTGGAGGTGGTGGAGGTGGTTCATTCTGTTGACGAGTAATTGGAATAATTTCCTCTTCAACATCCATATCTTGAATTTGTCCCAGGGAATCTAATCCTTTAGGCCTTGTTCCCCATTCAAAAGCAAGAAGTACAAGCCCCAAAACGATTACATATCCTAATTCTAGAAAGATACTTCTTTTCTTCTCTAAATTAGCTTTATCAGATTTTTTTATTTCCATGTTGGTTTATTTTTTTTTGAATGCCTAAAAATAAATAATATAATGATGTTTTTCAAAAGTTTTGTTCATAAAATTTTAATTCCTGGTATTTCCTTTATGGTTTATACGTAAAAAAACGTTTTGTGTTCCTCATTATCAGTTGTTTATTAAATATTGTATCTATTTTAATAAACGAAATTTTTATTTTCAATATTGCGTAGCTTATTAAAAACAAACGGTAAATAATATGGGCGTAAAAATAACTTTCTTATTTAAATAAAAAAATGTATTTTCGCATAAATTTTAAAAAGAGAATTTGTTCTTATTTAATTTATAGGAAATGGGGCATTAGCTCATCCCGATAGCTATCGGGAGGCAAGAGCGTTTGACAAATATACTATTAATTTGGGGCATTAGCTCAGTTGGCTAGAGCGTTTGACTGGCAGTCAAGAGGTCATCGGTTCGATTCCGATATGCTCCACAGGAATAACAAGCGATTGAAGACTTTTAGTTTTTAGTCGCTTTTTTATTTGCATAAAACTTGACATATTTAAGTATACTTCATGTCATTCTTTGTTTTATTTATAACTTAAATTACGTTTTATTTAAATTAGCTGTATTATCTATTGGCTTGCCGATCAGTTTATTATTTCATATATTTGATTACTGCTTCAAAATGTTTAAGCCGATAAAGAATTATTTAACCATAAAAAAATGATTATGACACGATTAAAAAAATCTTTACAAAAAGAGTATTTTAAGTTAGGTGCAATCATAGCATCTATCTTTTTTTTAAACTTCAGTCAGGCTTTAATGGCTCAAAACCCTATCATGAGATTTCCTGATGTTTCAGAAACCACGATTGTCTTTTCATGTGGCGAAGATCTTTGGACAGTACCCATCGAGGGAGGTGTTGCTACCAAAATAACCTTCCATGATGGACAGGAAATCCACCCTGAGTTTTCTCCCGATGGAAAACGGATTGCTTTTACCGGAGAGTATGATGGGAATAGCGATGTTTATGTGATGAATGAGTATGGTGGAAACATTACAAGAGTAACTTATCATCCGGGAAGAGATGAGGTGATTGGATGGCACGCTGAAAAAAATAAGATTATGTTTACTTCATCAAGGAATAGCACAACCCGGTATACGAAAATATTTTTGATTTCACCAGACGGGACCGGTTTAGAAGAGTTAATTATGTATGATGCAGCCCGCGGAAGCTTCTCTCCGGATGGATCAAAAATTGCCTATAATAAAACAAGCAGGGAAGATAGAACATGGAAAAGATATCAGGGAGGACGTGCCCAGGAGGTATATATTTATGATTTGAATACAAATGAAGAAAAAAATATTAGCCAGTTTGTAGGAACCGACAGAATACCCATGTGGATAGGAGATAAAATCTTTTTTAGCTCAGACCGGGAAAAAACGTTAAATATATTTGCTTATAACACACAGGATCAGTCGATTGAAAAAATAACGAATCATGCCGAATATGATATCCGACGCCCTGGTTACGGAAGTAATAAAATTGTTTATGAAAATGGTGGAGATATTTGGTTGTTGGATGTCAACACAAAAGAATATAATAAGGTTGAAATTCAAGTTTTAGCCGATATGGAAGAAACTCGCCCTTACCTGAAGGATGTTCATGAGGAAGTAACTGAAATTGAAATATCTCCTTCCGGGGAACAAACGTTGATTACTGCCCGTGGAGAAATTTTCACCGTTCCGGTGAATCAGGGCCAGGCTAATAACTTAACAGCCAACTCAGGAGCCTATGACCGTGGTGCTGTTTGGTCGCCCGATGGAGAAAAGATTGCTTATTTATCCGATAAATCAGGAGAATATGAAATTTATATTATTCATCCGGAAGGAAAAACGGAAGCCGTAAAGCTTACCAGCCACCCCAATGGCTACAGACATTCATTAAACTGGTCGCCCGACAGCAAAAAAATAGCTTTTACCGACCAGACCCTTACGTTATATTATTTAGATATTAATACTAAAGATATTGTTAAAGTGGATAAAGCAAATTATGAAAATGTAGATGTGTCGATTCATAAAAAGCCGATCTCAGATTATAACTGGTCGCCCGACAGCCGTTTTATTGCATATAGCAAGATGAATAGTAGCTATATGTATCAGGTTTATCTTTATTCTCTGGATACTAAACAGGTAAACGGTTTGAGTAATGGGTTGTTTCATGATTTTGGGCCGGTATTTACTCAAGACGGAGAGCATCTGCTTTTTATTTCTAATCGCCGGTTTAATCCAACATATTGCGATATGGAATGGGAAATGGTTTACAAAGATGTTGCCGGCATTTATGCCTTAACATTAAAGAAAGATGGCCCATCTATCGTTCCTTTTGTTCGGGAGGAAGCAAAAAGGAATAACCAAAGCCAGCCATTGGTCACCGTTGATTTTGAGGATATACAAGAAAGGGTTGAAGCTTTGCCTCTTAAGCGAGGAAATTACAGGCAGTTGTCGGTAAATGAGGATGCTCTTTTTTATTTTAATGCAGAGGATGGAGATTTTAATAAATTTGAGTTCAGGGTTCCTCAGGAGATGAACCTCTACAAATATTCTTTCAAAGAGGAGCAAGAGCAAGAAATAATAAAGGGGGTTAATGATTGTAAACTTTCCTTTAACGGAAATAGTATTATTTATAAAAAAGGCAATAGTGTTGGTATAATAAATACGGCTTCCTTAAAAGAGGAGAAGATTAACCTTCGTAATTTAGAATTTTGGTATAATCCTGTAAAAGAGTGGGACCAAATATTTAACGAAGCCTGGCGTTTAGAAAGAGATTATTTTTACGAGCCGAACATGCATGGTTTGGATTGGGAAGCAATGAAAGAAAAGTATGGGAAATTGATTAAAAGAGCATCCTGTCGTTCGGATGTGGGATTTATCATTGGCGAATTAATTGGCGAGTTAAATACATCTCATACGTATGTGTATGGTGGTGATTCTAAAAGAAATTCTGACTATGTGAATGTTGGACAACTTGGAGTGGATTGGAAGATTGATGCTGAAAATAAATTATATCGATTTGGGAAAATATATAAAGAACCCGATTGGTCAAGAGAGATTTGGCCTCCACTAGCTAAGCCGGGAATCAATGTTTCTGAAGGGGATTATCTTTTGATGGTGAATGGAAAAAAGGTGTCCTCTGAAAAAAATATTTATAGCTATTTTATTGGATTGGACGGAGAACAAGTTACTTTAACGATCAATTCAAAGCCATCATTAGCAGGAGCAAAGGAAATTATTGTTGAACCTGTACATAACGAAAGTGGTATAAGATACATGGCATGGCTGGAGCATAACCGGAAGGTAGTAGAGGAAGCATCCAATGGAAAGATAGGATATATTTACATGCCCGATACGTATAATGGGTCTGCTACCGATTTCCCTAAATATTTTTATTCTCAAACCAAAAAAGAGGGGATTATCCTGGATGGAAGATTTAATGGTGGCGGTTTAGATCCTGAGATCTTCTTACAACGATTACAGAAAAAACCACACGGTTATTGGACTCGCCGATATTCGCATGATCAAACAATCCCTGCGCTTGCTGTGGATGCTCATATGGTTTGTTTAACCAACCGATATGCCGGTTCAGGAGGGGATGAATTGCCTTATGAATTTCAATTAAATAAAATGGGGCCCGTCATCGGCACGAGAACCTGGGGAGGATTGGTTGGCGTATCCATGTTTATGCGATTAATTGATGGGGGCGGGCTTACAGCCCCCGATTATAGAATTTATAATGCAAAAGGAGAATGGGTTGTTGAAAATGTTGGTGTTTATCCTGATATTGAAATAGAGATTGACTCTAAAAAAATGTCTCAGGGGTATGATACGCAATTAATGGAAGCTGTTGATTATTTAATGAATAAAATTGAAGCAGAACCGCAAACATTCCCTGAACACGAACCATATCCTGTATATGAATAATTGTCTGGTTTTAAGATAAAAGAAAAGCTAAATGAGGCGATGACTAGTCATCGCCTCATTATTTAAAAAGATAACAGCATGATATAACTAATCCATATAATTTTCTCTTATTTCTTTAAACTCAGACCCTTCCTTCCATTTTGGGAAATAGTCGCTGTTGGCTAGTTCATAGCCTATGCGAAACATTAATTTTGCATCATCCACAATACCTTCAAAGCTCCATGTTTTAGGGTCATATTCGTCGGCAGGTTTATGATAATAGTAATTTAGCCATTCTTTTTCCATTTGTGCTGCCCATTCTTTACCAAATTCTCTGTTGTCGCAATTTCCGCGAGCAAACATTGCCGGAACACCTGCCTGAGCAAAACTAAAATGGTCGGCACGGTAATACATTCCGGTATGTGGATTTGGATCGGGTAAAACATAGCGATCATATTCTTTCGCAAAACGTTCAATATAATCATCCAGCTCAGATTTTCCATAACCGGTAATCATCACATCTTTATATGGGCCAAAGGGTAACAACAAATCATTGTTAATATTTGCTACCGTTTTATGTAATGGAAATATTGGATTTTCAACATAATATTTAGACCCCAGCAAACCCTGTTCTTCAGCTGTTGGCGATAAAATCATGATGGTTCTTGATGGGCGTTTCCTTAAACTGGCAAAAGCCTCGGCAATTTCCAGCATCCATGCTGTAGTTGTTCCGTTATCTACTGCTCCGTTATAAATAGAATCTCCATTCATGGGCTCACCTACACCTAAATGATCCCAGTGTGACGAATATATTATTACCTCATCAGCACGGTCTGTACCAGGAAGAATCCCAATTACATTTTTTGATGTGGCGAATTTATGACTGCTTTTAATGGACAGATTTAATCGTGCTTTTAGATTTACTGGTGTAAATCCGGGTTGTTGCGCTTGTTCTTTTATATCATCAAGGTCGTATCCGGCCAATGAAAAAAGCTCATGTGCAGCATTGTTGGTAATCCATCCTTCCATAGCACACTTAGACAAGTAATTGTCGTTAGGCTTTAGATAGAGTTTCGGAATGATCGCTCCATTTAATACAACACCCCATGGGTAACCTGCAGGTTCTGTTTCATGAATAATAAGTATTCCTTTAGCTCCCTGTCGAGCAGCTTCTTCATATTTATAAGTCCAACGTCCATAATAGGTCATGGCATTGCCGTTAAAGAAATCTTTGTTAGCTGTACCGAACCCCGGATCATTGACTAATACAATTACAAATTTGTTTTTTACATCGATCCCTTCATAATCGTTCCAGTTATATTCAGGAGCAACAATACCATATCCTGCAAATACAACTTCCGAATTTTTTATATTGATCTCATCAACCAGTTGCTTAGAAAAAGCAACAAAATCATCTTTATAGTTAAGTTCAAGGGAGGAGTTACGTAGATTAAATTTCATTGTTTTATCAGGTATGTTTTTTACTTCAACCATCGGAACTTCCTGAATATAACTCCCATTCATTGCCGGTTCAAGTCCAATCCGTTTATATTCATTGATAAGAAAATCAACCGCTTTTTTTTCACCCCGTGTAAATGGTTTTCTTCCTAAAAATTCATCCGAAGCAAATTCAGTTACTATTCGCTTCATGTCTGTTTCGTTGATGGTAGATTCTGCTTTTTGATAACCGGATTGGCATGATGTTAGTAGCAGAAAGACGAGGATGGTGAATAATAATGATTTAAAACCCATAATAATGTTATTTAGTAGCAATGATTTTAATAATTTAATCTATCGAAATTAATTATTTAATCATGAAAAACGAAATTCCCACTATTTTATTCTTATTTTTATTATTTAATTAAAACATACTGATGATGAGAAACTTATTTTTAACATGTTTGTTGATCGTAGTGTTTACGCCCATTTTTGCGAATCAGCGGGCATTAAGTTTATCTTCCCAAATTAAGGAAGTTACTGTATACAGACAGGGAGCTCAGGTTGAAAGAGAAGGTTCCATTACTTTACCTTCAGGAATTACTTCTATCGTTTTTACTAATCTTCCACGGACTATTAATCAACAGAGTATTCAATTATCCGGGTTTGGAGATTTTACTATTCTTTCTGTGAATTACCAACTTAATTATCTTAAAAGCCAAGAGAAAACCAAAGAGGTTCAGATGCTTGAGGATAGCCTAACTTATTGGCAATATAAGAAAACGGATTTAGAAAACAAGCTGGATATTTACAATGCGGAGCATGAAATTTTATTAGCGAATAAGTCTATTGGAGGACAACAAAATGGATTAAACGTGGATGCGTTGAAAGCTGCTATGAAATATTTTCATGCCGAATTAAGCCGGATAAAAGAAAATGAACTAAAAATTACAAAGGATATAAAATTTGCAAACGAACAAATACAAAGAATTCAGAATCAGTTGAATAGTAAACGAGCTGAAAGAAACGAACCAACTTCAGAAGTGGTTGCTCAGGTACAAGTTGCTAAATCGGGAAAAGCTATTTTTAATTTAAAGTATCTTACTTTTAATGCAGGATGGATTCCCGAGTACGATTTAAGAGCAATTGATATTACCCAACCTGTTGAGATGAGTTATAAAGCAAAAGTTTTTCAATCGAGTGGAGAGGATTGGAATAATATAAAACTAACGGTATCAACAGGAAATCCTCAGTTAAATAATGAAAAACCACAAATTAATCCCTGGTATTTAAGTTTTTTCACGCCCAGGTATTCTCTTTCACGTTCCCGGCCACAAGCTAAAGCAAAAAAGGATCAGTCGATGGAAGTATATCGTTATGATGAAGAAATGAATGTTGCAGAGGATGTTCGTTTTGAAACTTTTGAAAATCAAACCAACGTTTCATTTATGATTGATATTCCTTACTCCATCCCATCCGATGGACAGAAATATTCGGTACAAGTAAATTCTTTTACGCTGAATGCCGATTATACTTATTTTACTGTACCCAAAATTGATGAAACAGCTTATTTGTTGGCAAAAATAACAGGATGGGAAGGGTATAATTTATTGCCAGGTCAAGCCAATATATTTTTCGAAGGTGCTTTTGTGGGAACCTCAACAATAAATCCTGCGATTTCTGGAGATACCCTTGATTTATCCCTGGGAAGAGATGAATCTGTTGTGGTTACTAGAACAAAAATAAAAGATTTGGAAAACAGAAGTTTCTTGGGATTAAATAAAAAAGAAACCTATGGATGGGAAATAAAGATTAAAAATACCAAAAGATCAGATATAGCCATAATCGTCGAAGATCAGTTTCCTGTTTCAACGCACGAAGATATTGAAGTAGAACATCTGGAAAAATCGGGGGCAAAAGTAAATTCAACCAATGGTAAATTAACCTGGGATTTTAAAATAAAAGCATTAGAGTCGAAAGCCGTACAAATAAAATTTGCTGTTAAGTACCCGAAAGATAAAAAAGTAAATTTATAGATTTATAGCAAGGTTGAGGTGCAATATTTTGTACCTCAACCCATTTTATTCTCCGCTGAACTCCATTAAATAAGCTTTTATAAAGTCGTTAAGATTTCCATCCAGTACATCCTGCACATTCCCTGTTTCGAGATTTGTGCGTACATCCTTAATTAATTTATAGGGGTGAAGCACATAATTTCGTATTTGAGAACCCCATTCAATTTTTTTCTTTTCGCCTTCAATTTTGGCTCTTTCTTCGGATTTTTTGCGTAATTCTATTTCATAAAGTTGGGATTTCAGCATCCGCATAGCATTTTCTTTATTTTTTAACTGTGAGCGGGTTTTCTGATTTTCTATAACAATACCAGTTGGTGCATGATGTAAGCGTACGGCGGTTTCTACTTTATTAACATGTTGGCCTCCTGCACCACTAGATCTGTATGTTTCCCATGTTATATCTGCAGGATTAATATTGATTTCAATGTTATCATCCACAACGGGTGAAACATAAACAGATGCAAACGATGTATGTCTTCGGTTGTTGGAATCGAATGGCGAGAGGCGCACTAAGCGGTGAACGCCATTCTCACTTTTTAAATATCCATAAGCATATTCGCCGATAAATTCCAGGGTAACTGTATTTATTCCAGCTTCATCGCCAGGTTGATAATTTACTTCTTTAACTTTATAATTGTTTCGTTCGCCCCAACGAATGTACATTCTCATCAGCATTTCAGCCCAGTCGTGGCTTTCAGTTCCTCCAGCTCCCGGATTTATTTGTAAATAAGCACCTAAGGCATCTTCTTCGTTACGAAGCATATTTTTTAGCTCCAGATCTTCAATGAGCTTAAGGGTTTTTTCATATTGGCGGTCAACTTCTGCTTCCTCCATCTCACCTTCTTTATAAAAATCGAGCGCAAGCTGAAGCTCATCAACCTGGGTTCTTATTTCGTTAAAAGCATTGGTCCATGCTTTTAGTCCCGAGATTTGTTTTAGTTGCTTTTCTGCTTGTTGAGGATCGTCCCAGAAATCAGGAGCCTGTGTTTTTTCTTCCTCTTCTTCTATTCGAATGGTTTTTCCTTCTATGTCAAAGATGCCTCCTCAACGCATCTGTACGTTTTTCAACTTCTTTTAATTGTTCGTTAGAGATCATAATCTTTTAATATTACTACAATTTTTACAAAAGTAACAAATCTTAAGTTAATGGACTGTTGAATCAATAAAAAAGGGAGCTATGCTCCCTTTTAATTGTTGTTTAAGTGGTATTTATTAATAACCACCACTTTGTTCCAATTTTTCCATTTCTTTGTCGAAAGTTTCTTTGTATTTTTCGTAATCATAATCAACTTTTAAACGCTGATCTCTAGAAAGCCTGTTGTTAAGTGCTTCTTCTAAAGCATCAACACCCATTTCAATAGCCATGTAGCATTTATATGTTCCGGCTTTGGTTTGTGTAATTTTTTCGCAAATAGTTTTTACGTTGTTTAGTTGTTGATTGATTACTTCTCTTGAAAGAGACTCGAATCTTTCTTCTACTTCTTCCACATTGTTAAATTCGCGTGAGTTAACATAGTTGTCGGTTGTTCCTTTAATTACGGTTTGGATCTGACCTGCCAGAGCAGCTTTACTGTTGCTGGTTGCTTTTTTACGGGCAATTTCCATATCTGTACTTTCACCAGTAGCATTCGCTCTAAAATTATTTTTATCGCTTCTGTAATCTGGCCCTGAGCAGTAAACTTCAACTAAAGTTTCACCCTTAACATCGGTGACTTCTTTTTTTGATTTACAGCTGGTAAAGGTGCTGCCAAAAATAACAGCTCCTGCCAACAATAATCCAAATGATGTGTAAATTCTCTTTTTCATAACATTGAATTTTAAAATTAATAATTGTGATTTCTGTTTTATAGTTTAATTGTTCTGATTTTTGGAATCATTTCGCTAATAATTTTTTCTTTTGCTTTTTCTATTGCATTATCTGCAGCATTTTTGTAGCTTCCAGATTTCATCCCTTTAACATTCGTAATATTTTGCGTAAAGACTTCCATCCCGGTTTTTAGATTTTTAATAGATATACTACAATTTAAAAATGCGGTATGTAAATTATATTGATCCAATTTTTCTCCTTCAATAACTGATGATTTTATTTTAATTAATACATCTGCTTTTTCCCTATCTTCAGTAAAAGAGAAAAAGTTTTCGGAAAGTTCCGATTTTAAAATATTGGTAACGGGTTCTCTTTTACTGGTTTGGCCAAACATTAATTCTTCCGATTCAAGATACGCAAATAATTCATTAACTTCAACCATAATATTGCCATAAGGAAATGTTCCTCTTTCTGAAAACATTTGCTTTAGAAAGTTATCCGGAGTGTCTTTGCCAAGATAATGATCCATATCCAATTGGGCTCTGATGATCTGATTTTTTCCTTTAGGAGCTTGATTCGCAATAGAGCATTTAGCTAGGCCAGCACTTTTTGATACTACTTTTTCTTGCGTATTAATTTCTGAATTAGGAAAATAAAAAACAATTGGAATATTTTCCAGGTTTTGAGTTTCAAGAGATGTTTTGTATTTAACTTTGGCATAAACGGGCTCACTGTCAGGCGAAAGAGCGTTTATTTCAAAAATTTCTTTTTCAGGCTTTATAACTATATTTGAAAAAATTTCTTGTATTGATTGGAAGATTGCATTATCCAGGTAGATTTTCCCTTCTTCTAAAAGAAATACAGATAAATCTTCGTCTAAATGTTTTTTTATGGCATCAAAAGCTTTAACATAAAAGATAATCGCGTTATTAATATCGTATGATTTCTCTGAGGCTTGTGCTTTTTCAAAAAAATCTTTGGATAGATTTTTGGCTTTCTCCAGTTTCTCGCGTTTTTTTCGTGCATATTCAGCTTTTGAAAGACGATAATAAACCCAATATTCATTTTTATCTTCGTAAGTATCGATTAATTCATACCCTTCAATTTCATTTTTGGCTTTTAAGTTAATGTAGGCTTCATAACTTTCTTTAAATCCAGCGTTATCCTCAAATTGATGAAGTAATGAGTGGGTAGAGATATGGACTGAAATTTCTGAAATAAGATCAGCTAAAGCATTGTTTTTTGCAGCTTGTAAATAATCGTTGTTTGTTTTATCTGATTTGCCAACACCAATATAATACTCATTATTAATGGGTTTTTGAGATACCCACTTGGGTTTCTTTTGTGCAGCATTAATAACCGTACACGACTGAAAGGAAACAATCAATGCAGCCAATAAAATAAAAAATATTTTTAATTTTCGTAACATGGGCTGTTTGATTTTATCTATAGGTAAAAATAAGTAATATTCGGTTTAAACATGTTGTTTGAGGTATAAATTTTTATTTATCTTTTTTTTTATTTATCATCGAGTTTACCATATCAAATACCTTGCCATTTTCAAATCCTTTGGAAACAGCAAACCTTACAAGCTTAGATTTTATAGTGTATTCGTCAGTATCTTTTAACGAGTTTAATTTTTTTGTGAGCTCTTTTTCCAGCACTTGTTGGTATTCGTATAATGGGATTTCGTTTAACCCTTTTTGGATAAAGTTTTCAGGAATATTTTTTTGTTTTAATGCATACTCAATTTTTACTTTTCCCCACTTATTAAACCGGAATTTTTCTTTAACAAAGGCTTTGGTAAAACGTTCTTCATCAATAAATTTATCTTCAATAAGTTTTGTTATTAAAGGTTCAAAATCATTTTTATTAATACCCCATTGATAGAATTTTTGTTTTATATCTTCAATGCATTTTTCCTTTTGAGCACATAGGTTTTGAGCTTTTTCTAATGCCTGTTTTACCGATATTTTTTTTGATCTTACCATACATATTATCTTAGAATTCCACGTATCATCCTGTATTTGTCGTTAATATCTTTCTTTAACTGTATGTTTTGAAAATTTTTTTCTTCGAGGAGCAATGCAGTTTCTTTTCCATAATTTTCATTAATCTCGAAATATAACTTTCCGTCTTTATTTAGATGTTTAAGTGCAAAATCAATGATTTCTCTATAATACAGCAGTGGGTCATTGTTGGAAACA
>JAYEKP010000008.1:0-6082 GCA_034661075.1 Bacteroidota bacterium | reverse complement strand
ATGATGTGGTTTGTTTAAAATTTTTCATGGTTAAAAATTTTTTAATTTTTTTAAATAATTTTTTTAATTTTTTTGAGGTAAATAATACAGAACCACTCTGTTATCATCTCTAAAATATTTATTCGCTACCCTTTGAATATCTTCTTTGGTAACAGCCATATATTTATCTATTTCTGTATTGATCAGATTTGTGTTTTTGAAAAAAGTGTAGTTAATAGCTAAGTTATATGCTCTATTGGCAAGTGTTGTATTACTGCTAACAATTTGACTTTCTATTTGGGTTTTTAATTTTTCCAATTCTTTATCTGAAATCAATTCATTTTTAACCTTTTCAATTTCTTTATTCATTGCTTCTTCCAGTTCTGCAGGGTCAACATTAATGTTGGGAATAGAGTAAGTTAAAGCAAGCCCTGGATCTTCAAAAGGTAAAGGGAATGATGCAGCAAATAAAGCCAGTTGTTTTTGATCCACAAGTGTTTTATAAAGTCTGGAGCTTTCACCACTAGACAATAAAGTAGACAGCATATCTACCGCATAATAATCGTCGCTACCCATTGCAGGAAGGTGATAGGCCTGAATAACAGCAGGAAGTTGTATATTATCATAAACCGTATCTCTAATTTCTTTATGCTTGACAGGTTCTGTAACTTCTGGTCTGTAGATATCTTTTTCTCTTTTGGGAATTCCGGCATAATATTTTTCAACCAGTTTTTTAGTTTCGTTAATATCAATATCTCCGGTAATGGTTAAAACAGCATTATTGGGAACATAAAACATGTCATAAAATTCCTGGAACTCTTCGTCTTTAGCAGCACGAATATGTTCCGGATCACCGATGGTTGTCCATTGATATGGGTGTTTTTCATAGGCTCTTTTGCAGGTTTCGATTAAAATAGTTCCGTAAGGTTGATTTTCATAGCGTTGTTTGTATTCCTCAATAACAACATTTTTTTGTGTTGCAATACCTATCGAATCAATTTTGGCATGGAGCATTCGTTCAGATTCGAGCCAAAGTCCAAGCTCAAGCTGGTTTGACGGAAGCAGTTCATAATAATATGTTCGGTCATTGGTAGTGTTTGCATTAAGCAATCCTCCCGCTTTTTCTACAATTTCTGAATATTCTCCACGAGCAATATTTTTTGTTCCTTCAAACATAAGGTGCTCAAAGAAATGAGCAAAACCCGTTCTGCTAGGTTTTTCATTTTTCGAACCTACATGATAGGTTACGGTTACAGCTACGATAGGAGCACTGTTATCTTGATGTAAAATGACATGTAATCCATTATCAAGGTCGTACTCTTCAAATTCAATTTGGTTTGTTTGGGCATAAATACTTAAGGTTAATACCCCCAAAACCATTGTTGCGATAAAATGTTTAATTTTCATAATTTAAAAGTTAAAGATTTGTTTAAATGGTTAATAAATATGATTATTCATTATTTTGATTTTCAATATTTTCTTCAGGAATATGATCTAAAATATCTCCTGGTTTGCAATCCAGTACTTTGCAAATAGCTTCTAAGGTCGAGAATCTGATGGCTTTTGCTTTTCCGCTTTTTAATATCGATAAATTGGCAATGGTAATATTAACTTTTTCAGAAAGCTCGGTTAACGTCATGTTACGCTTAGCTAGCATATGATCCAGGTTTGTTACGATGGGCATTGTTAGTTATTTTTAAATCGTTAATTGTTGTTCTTTTTTAATTTCTAATCCTATACGATATATTTCTGCAACGACAAACACAATTAATGCCCAAAATAAATCTATGGAGGCATCAAAATTCAACCTGATATCAAAAGACTGGTTAAAAACAAATATTTTATTTAGCCAGAGAAATTTTATAAAAAGAGGATAAATTATTTCCAGAATACCTGAAACAAAAATAGCTATGGCGATTTTACGAATTCGCCAAATATTTTTCGGATGAAAAGGGTTTTCATCTTTTAATGAAATGCGCATTGAACGAAATATTTTCCACAATAAAAAGATAATATAAAAAGCAATGAATAAAATAAGGATAAAATAAAAGTAATTAATTATTCCTGCTATGCCATATTGATTGTCCATATTAAAAGAAAAATAGGCTTCATCGATGAAGATATTGTATGTAGAGCCATCCTTAACTTCAAGCTTGGCCTCTTCATTAATTTCAATGGGAACGTCAATCACCGGGAAAAAGGGTTCAAAATCTGGTTTAAAAAGGGTAAGGAAGAAAAATAATATCGAAAGAAGGATTGTTAACACACCTATTCCTAAAAATGCCGATAATAAAGCATATATGAACCCAATAATTTTTTTATTTTTAACTTTTTGATTTTTTGTCATAACCTCTAAAAATAATGAATGAGCAAAGTAAAAAAATTTTATTGAAAAACAATAAAAAAGGCAATCACAGATTAAAAATACTTTTTAAATGATTTAAATAGAACCCAGCCATTCAATAAAAGTAAAAAAAGTTTTGCAAATCAGTTAAGTTTTATTTAACTTTTCCCATCAATTATAAATTTTAAACTCCGTTGTGTATAAACCGTTAGAATTATGGAAAAAGACATTTTGCTGGTTCCCTGGGATTTTACAGAAGTTGCTGAAAATGCGTTACAACACGCTGTGAAAATTTCGAAGCACATTAACAATCGAATTAAATTAATTCATGTAGTAAAATCGTTAAAAAAAGGAGAAGAAGCACTTAATGAACTGAATAAAGACATTGATCGCTTAAAAGAAAAATATGACGTACCTCTTGAACCTCTCGTTTTAGAAGGAAGTTTGTTTCATGTTATTTCCGACTATGCTTCTGAAAATAGCGTAAGCATGGTTGTTATGGGTACCCATGGCATTAAAGGAATGCAAAAATTTACAGGCAGTTATGCTTTAAAAGTTATTGTTGGTTCCAAAACACCTTTTATTGTGGTTCAGAGGCCACCTTCTAAAACAGAAATTTTTAAAGATGTTGTTTTCCCGCTTGATTATCGTTCAGAAGCAAAACAAAAATTGCAATGGGCATTGTTTTTGGTTAAGTATTTCGATGTTAAAATCAATATTATAGTGCCAACCATTAAAGACAAATCTTTAAATTCAAAATTATTGGCCAATGTTCATTTTGCTGAGAAAATTTTAGATAAATACGATTGTAATTACGAGCTGCAAAAAATTGAAGGAAGCAATTCTGCTGAAGAGTCTATTGCTTTTGCTCAAAAAATAGATGCTGATATGATTTTAATTATGACGACCAAAGGCATTGGTTTAACCGACTATGTGCTTGGGGCCCAGGAACAATACATTATTGCCAATTCTGCAAAAATCCCGGTTATGGTTGTTAATCCCAGAACCGACCTTAGTCGTTATGGGAGCTTTAGTGCAACAGGGGGATAGTAGATATTTCTCGTAAGAATTAGAAAAGCAGGGTTTTACAAACCTTGCTTTTTTGCATTTATTTCGCTAAAAAAATGTATTTTTGCCACTCATTTTAAAAAGATATAATCATGTCGTTTTTAACCAAAGAGAAGTTTTTATCCAAAGAATGGTTTTATAACTATTCTTTAATAGCTATTGGATCTTTTATTCTGGCTGCTGGATTTGTCTATTTTATCGATCCCCATAAAATTGTTCCCGGAGGAGTTTATGGTATTGGTATTGTTGTTAAAAATATTACCAGCGAAATAATGGGTAATGGGATTAAAATACCCTTTATTAAAGAACCTATTTTTAGCGATGGGTTGGGAATTGGTTTTGTTGGTTTAATGCTAAATATCCCATTAACTATTTTAGGCATTAAAATATTAGGGCCACGATTTGGTGTTAAAACCGTAGTTGGCTTTGTGCTTTCATCTATTTTTATTGATGTTTTAGATGAAAATTTCGATGGAGCGTTAGTGGACGATGTATTGTTGTCTTGTATTTTTGGAGGAGTGTTAATAGGGTTTGGATTAGGATTAATTTTTAAATCAAAAGCAACCTCCGGAGGATCTGATATCATTGCCATGATTGTTGCTAAACACACACAAATGTCCTTAGGTATTTTGATGATAATTGTAGATTCGGCCATTGTGTTTTTGGGACTTATTGTTTTTAAAGACTGGAAAATACCGCTGTATTCATGGATTGTAATTTATATTACCGGAAAAGTAATTGATGCGACATTACAGGGAGTTAACTACGACAAAGCTCTATTTATTATATCGGAAAAATATGATGAAATAAGGGATAAAATTATTAATGATCTTAATCGGGGAGGAACACTAATTAATGGGGTTGGCATGTTTAAGGGGTTGGATAAAAAAATTGTTTTTACCAACGTTAACCGGAGGGAGCTAGCTATTCTTCAGGATTTTATCAAAGAAATTGATCCTTCAGCATTCATGACCGTAATCGAAGCAAACGAAGTTATTGGAAACGGATTTAAACCCATTAAAGAAGTTTAATTACAATTAAGCCGGCGAAAAAGCCGGCTTTTTTATACAATCTTATTTTATATGACTCAGATTTATAAAATCGATATAATTGGAATGATGATCACCAAAAATTTCAACCGATTCGCCAATAATTTTGTAGGTACTTTTTTCGCCGGCAATCTTACTAAATAAAATTTGATATTCGTTGCCCTTTTCATCTTTCATAATGATGTGCGATAAATTATCATGAATATCGGCTGCAAGTTTTTCGTGGCATATAGGGCAATAAAAATCGTATTTTTCGCCTTCACGAATTTTGAAATTTTTATTTTGCATCACTGAATAGTTACCGAGTTCAGGATTCATTAAAACCAGTCCTGAATCATTGTGGTTTGTTTCGGCGGATAGGATGATGTATTCTCCTACATTTAAGTAGCCTTGGCAATGGGGACAAATAAAATCATTTTTCATGGAAACACCTCCTGGTTATTTTTGGGTTAATGGTTTAAATATCATTAATTATATATACGCATTTGGGTAAATATAGTTTTATATTTCTCTAATAATTAAGGAAGTAATTTGTTTTTATCAAAAAACAGGTAGGGATAACCCTCCTAAAATTTATTTGATTGTTGTTTAAACTTTTGTTAAATTTAGCTAAATTCTAATATCAAATGAAACAATTTCAGGTAATTGTAAATGATAATAAAATCACCTATTTTGATACACAAACCTCCGGGTTGCCTGTAATATTAATTCATGGGGCCTCATTATCTTCCGTTATTTTTATACGTCAACTGATAGACTCAAGCTTATCTGAAGTGTTTCGATTTATCGCTTTAGATTTACCGGGCTGTGGTGATTCGGATTGGTCTAAAAATCCAGAAAAAAATTATACCATAAAAGCTTTGGCAGATGTATTAAGTGTTTTCTGTAAAAAATTAAGTTTAGGTTCATCGGTTTTTGTTGGACATAATTTTGGTGGAAATATCTTGCTTGAGGCATTAAAAAACTTGCCCTCAGCAAAAGCTATCTCTTTAGTTTGTAGCGTTCCGCTTACCAATCCCATAACACCGGGTATGTTTTTGTCTCACGAAGCCGTTCCGCTTTTATCAAAAGCGGGAATCGATGATAACGATATTCATCAAATTGCTGCCTCATTGGTTGAGCCGGAAACAAAATACCCTGATTTTTTACCTGAAATTATGCGAAAGTCTGATAGCAAATATCGTGAAGTATTTTTTAAATTATTAAATGAAGGTGTCTACAGCGATCAATATTCTATTCTGAAAGATTTAAAAATTCCGGTTGCTCTATTCTTAGGCGAAAAAGATCAGTTAATCCGTTCGGATTATGTTAAAAACATTGCTATTCCACAATTATGGCAAAAAAATATTTTAACCATTAAAGATGCAGGACATTTGTGTTTTTACGAAAACCCTGCGGACTTTAATACAACCTTTAAAGGGTTCCTTAAGGAGATTGTTTAATTTTATTAAAATGTTATGAAAAAATTAATTCTACTAGTGGTCTTATTTGGTGTTCTTGGATTAATCTTCGGATATTTATTTTTTGGAAAAATTTACTTTATGTAGCTTCAATTCTTCCTCCACAAGGGCATGCAATACCATCCGAAACATCATCATTACATTAAGTACAGACATGATACCCACATTCACGATTAGTACAC
>JAYEKP010000007.1:0-6110 GCA_034661075.1 Bacteroidota bacterium | reverse complement strand
GTGATGGTGATTTTGGATCCTTGGCCAATGCCACCAGGTACTCATTGATTTCATCTTCGCTCACCAATTCCGGTAAACGGTTAAAGTGAAGAACCAGCAAAGCTATTCTACGGGTGTAGTTGTCCAGTGTGCTTTTGCTTTGTCCTCGCAATGTCACCTGACTTGCTAATTTGTTGATGACGTTTTCAAATTCAGGAACGGCTATTTTCGCCTGTTCCGGGATTGTTGGTGTTGTTTTTTTACGCATATCATAAAGTCTTGGTTAATACTTTAGATATACGACTATATTTTTGAAAAAAATGATTAATTTTGGATTAACATACTATCCGCCGTTGGCGGATTTAGTTCAACAACTAAGGATTCGGATGCCTGCCTGTCCTCCTGCTGCAAGTAAACCCTCCTCCGACGGGTAAATTCGGCAGACAGGGTGCGCAGCACCAAATCTGAATTCCTGTTGACGAAACCGGTACTATGGGCATTGATATGATTTTAGTGAGGAATTAAAAAAATTATACTTTCCTCTTTTTAATAAGGTTTTACTTTTTTACGAATATATGTTAAAATTTTTGTTATTCAATATCCATTTTTTTTAACTTCTTTTGGCTAATTTTTATTTATAGAAATAACTTCTCCATTTACCTGTAAAGTGTTACATTTTACAAGCCGCAAAGAATTCTGTTGTTTAATCATTTCTGGTACAGTATTAATAATAAATCAGATTTACATTAAAAAGCGGCTTAGGTGGGAAAAAACGTAATGATTGAATAATTTATTTTAATTATCATTACGCATAAAATAAAACTACCTGCTTTCAAAAAAGATATACTACTTAAAACGTATAATTATGAAAAACAAAAGAGTCATCCTTATCTTATCTGTTATAGCTATTTTATTGCTTATTCCGCTTATCGCCATGCAATTCACCCATGAAGTGGACTGGGTATCGGCGACTTTGTAATTATGGGGATTCTACTATCTGTTACAGGGGTATCCTGTGAGCTAATCCTGAGAAAGGTGAAAAATATCAAAACACGAATGTTTCTTTGTGGCATTATTTTATTGATATTCTTCCTCATTTGGGCAGAACTTGCTCTGGGCATATTTGAATCTCCATTGGCAGGGTATTAGTATAGAATATGTATACTTACAACAAAAAAAGGTTTATAAAGCCCTTATTAAAACATTTTTTTGAAAAGATTTAACTAATTTAAAGTAGTGTACAACTTTTTTATACCTCTATGCAATCTTCAATATAGCAAATGCGAAGAGCAAGTTAGTTGTGCTTAAAAAACGAACGTTCAAAAATAAGAATATACAAAACACCAACCGTGATGGCTGAATCGGCAATATTAAAAACCGGCCTAAAAAATACAAATTGTTCGTTTGCCCAAAAGGGGAACCACGAAGGGAAATTGCCCTTCAAAATGGGAAAATAAAACATATCAACCACTTTACCCTGCATCCATGTTGAATATCCCCCACTGTCGGGTAAAAATTCAGCAACTTTATAAAAACTATCATCGAAAATTACACCATAAAAAACACTATCGATAATATTACCCATCGCTCCGGCTAAAATTAAAGCAATACTAATTATTAGCATTTTAGGTGCTTCTTCTTTAATCAAATGGTTTAAATACCAACCAATACCAATTACCGCTACAATCCTGAAAAGTGTTAGGAATATTTTTCCTTTTTCACCCCAAAACTCCATTCCAAAAGCCATCCCGTTATTTTCGGTAAAATGGATAATAAACCAATCACCCCAAATTTTATATTCCTGGCCCAACATCATGTGGGTTTTAATCCAGATTTTCAGAACCTGATCAATAATTAATATAAGAATGATAACCAGAATCGATGTTTTTGTAATTGACTTCACGAGCTTTGCGTTTAAAATTTTTGGTAAATCTACTGAAAAGTAGAGAATAATAAAAAATGATCGGATCACTCCAGACCCAATCATTTAATTCATCTTTCTAAAAAAAATTTTAGCGTTGATTTTGTTTTGCTTCGATACTTAATGTCGCATGTGGAACCGCACGAAGTCTTTCTTTAGAAATAAGTTTTCCGGTTTCACGGCAAATACCATAGGTTTTATTTTCAATACGAACCAATGCAGCCTGTAAGTGTTGAATAAATTTCAACTGCCGCTGTGCCAGTCTACCGGCTTCTTCTTTAGAAAGGGTTGCAGCACCCTCTTCTAATACTTTAAAAGTAGGCGATGTATCTTCAGTGTCATTGCTTTCACTATGCGTAATGGTCTTTTTTAAAAGATCATAATCTTTTTGTGCTTTGTCCAATTTTTTTAAGATAATCTCTTTAAACTCCGCCAACTCTTCATCGTTATATCTAGTCTTTTCAGCCATAACTCATCAATTTTTTAATTGTGCTAAAGGTAATAAATTATTTCATTTAAACGAGAAATTATTCGTTTACTCTGATAATTTTTATTTGGGTTTTAATTTCATCATCAATTTCTACGTCGAACACTATATTTTGTTCAAATTGGTTAACTAAATCAACCGACTTAGCTAATGTTTGTGCACCAATATAGTCTTTATGTTTTTCAATGGCACGATCAATTAAATCGTGTTTTTTAATTTCTATTTTGATTTTATCGGTAACATCAAAATTACTTTCCTTGCGCAGATTCTGAATTCGATTAATAAACTCTCGGGCTATACCCTCTTCGCGTAATTCATCGGTAATATTAATATCCAGTGCAACGGTTAATTTACCATCATTGGCTACCAGCCATCCCGGAATATCTTCCGAAGAAATTTCAACATCGGCTAAACCTAATGTTATTTGTTCGTCGCCTGCATTTATTATAAATTTTTCATTTCGCTCTAATTCAGCAATATCTTCTTGCGCCATTTGGGCAACAGCCTTTGAAATATGTTTCATTAATTTACCATATTTTGGGCCTAATGTTTTAAAGTTTGGTTTTATATTTTTTACCAAAATCCCTATCGTATCGGTAATATATTCAACCTCTTTCACATTAACTTCTGATAATACCAAATTTTTTACGGCCTCAAATTTATCTTTTAATGAAGCATCCAGCAATGGAATCATAATTTTGCTTAATGGCTGACGCACTTTAATATTTACTTTTCGCCGTAAGGCAAGAATCATAGAGGATACTCGCTGGGCAATATCCATTCTTTCTTCGAGTGCCAGATCAATATATTGTTCATTATATACAGGAAAATCAGCAATATGAACCGATTCGGTAGTATCTTTCCCGGTTACTGTGTTAAGATCAGTGAATAACTGATCGGCAAAGAATGGTGCAATAGGAGCTATAAGTCTTGCTACAATTTCTAAACAAGTATAAAGCGTTTGATAAGCAGCAATCTTATCTTTTAAATATTCACCACCCCAGTATCTCTTTCTGTTTAGTCGAACATACCAGTTACTTAAATTTTCGGTAACGAAATCCTGAATAGCTCTTCCGGCTCTTGTGGGCTCATAGTTTTCATAGTCTTTTTCAACTTCTTTTATCAACGAGTTTAATAAAGATATGATCCATCGATCAATCTCCGGACGTTCTTCCACAGGAACTTCTTTTTCTGTATACTTAAAGCCATCTACATTGGCATAAAGGGCAAAAAATGAATAGGTATTATAAAGGGTACCAAAGAATTTTCTTTTTACTTCTTCAAGGCCTGCTGGATCAAATTTTAGATTATCCCAGGGTTGAGCATTGGTAATCATATACCAACGTAACGGGTCGGAACCGTTCTTCTCAATGGTCTCGAATGGGTCAACCGCATTGCCCAATCGTTTCGACATTTTGGCACCATTTTTATCTAACACCAACCCATTAGAGATGATATTTTTAAAGGCTACGGAGTCAAACAACATCGTGGCAATCGCATGTAAGGTAAAAAACCATCCGCGGGTTTGATCAACCCCTTCGGCAATAAAATCGGCAGGGTAAACTTTTTCAAATCCTTCTTTATTTTCAAAAGGATAATGGAACTGCGCATAGGGCATCGCTCCGGAATCAAACCACACATCAATCAGATCGAGCTCGCGAACCATTCTCTCCCCTTGTTCCGAAACTAAAATCACCTTATCCACATAAGGCCTGTGAAGGTCTATTTTATCATAATTTTCTTTAGAATAGTTTTCCGGTTCAAAATCAGCAATCGGATTATCCTTCATAAATCCGGCTTTTACCGATTTCTCTATTTCGTTGTACAACTCTTTAACCGAGCCAATACACTTCATCTCTGAGCGGTCTTCGGTAACCCAAATGGGTAATGGTGTGCCCCAATATCTCGAGCGGGATAAATTCCAGTCTTGTAAATTTTCCAACCACTTACCAAATCTTCCGGTACCGGTTGATTCGGGCTTCCAGTTGATGGTTTCGTTTAATTCCATCATTCGTTCTTTTAGCGCAGTGGTTTTAATGAACCATGAATCTAGCGGGTAGTAAAGTACCGGCTTATCGGTTCTCCAACAATGCGGATAATTATGAACATGCTTTTCGATTTTAAAGGCTTTATTTTCCTTTTTCAGCATTACCGAAATATCCACATCAATTGTTGGATCGTTTTCGGTAAGCGATTCATCGTATTCATTTTTAACATATCGCCCGGAAAAATCTTTATAGACTTCAACATTTACATATTGAGATACAAAATCAGGGTCTAATTCATCCAGAGGATACATCCGTCCCTTTTTATCCACCATCGGTTGCATCGTTCCTTGTTTATCATATAAAACAAGTGCAGCAATATTACTTTGTTTGGCTACCCGGTCGTCGTCTGCACCAAAAGTGGGCGCAATATGTACAATTCCGGTACCATCTTCGGTTGTAACATAATCGCCCAGGATTACACGGAAAGCATCTCCTTTGGGTTTCACCCAATGAATAAGTTGTTCGTATCGGATACCTTCTAAATCTTCTCCGGTATATTCGGCTAAAACTTTGTACGGAACTTTTTTATCCCCGGGTTTGTAATCATCAAGACTGAGCTCTCCTGCCTTTTTATCAAAATAGGCAGGGAATAAATCTTTGGCTAAAATTACCGTAACCGGGTCTCCGGTATATTGATTAAATGTCTGTACTTTTACATAGTTAATTTTATGCCCTACAGCCAATGCTGTGTTCGAGGGTAATGTCCACGGAGTAGTAGTCCATGCCAAAAGATAAACATCCGTTTCTACATCCTTAAAAAGAAAATCCGATTGTTCATTTTTTATAACCTTAAATTGTGCGGTACAGGTAGTATCTTTAACATCTTTATAACATCCGGGTTGATTTAATTCGTGAGTACTCAATCCGGTTCCGGCGGCTGGAGAGTATGGCTGAATAGTATATCCTTTATACAACAGCCCTTTTTCAAAAAGCTTTTTTAGCAACCACCACAGCGTTTCGATATAGCGATTGTCGTAAGTAATGTATGGATCGTCCATATTTACCCAATATCCCATTTTATGGGTAAGGTTTTCCCATACATCGGTATATTTCATTACTTCCTTTTTACAAGTTTCATTATAAGTATCGACCGATATTTTTTTACCAATATCCTCTTTGGTAATTCCCAATGATTTTTCTACCGACAGTTCAACAGGAAGGCCGTGAGTATCCCATCCTGCTTTTCGCTTTACCAGGTAACCCTGCATGGTTTTGTAACGACAAAAAATATCTTTAATGGCCCTGGCCATTACATGGTGAATCCCCGGAAGGCCGTTGGCTGAAGGAGGCCCTTCATAAAATACAAAGGTGGGTTTCCCTTCGCGGGTAGTTATACTTTTATGAAACGTGTCGTTCTTATCCCATCTCGCAAGAATATCTTTATTAATTTGCGAAAGATCCAATTGTTTGTATTCCGGAAATTTTTTACTCATTGGTTATGCTTAATTTTTAATCCTCAAGTTTTTAAAACGTACAAAGATAGATTTATGTAATAAAAAATGCAATTAAAAAAAGTGAATTAGATTATTTTTTTGGGCTAACAATTTATTAATATCATAGCTGTCCTAAATATTTTTAAAATTAAAAAATACAAACGTAATTACAGGTATTTTGGACAGATTTTTACTATTATTAAAAACGAATCCCCCCATTTAAATAAAATCCCTTGTTTATA
>JAYEKP010000006.1:0-28433 GCA_034661075.1 Bacteroidota bacterium | reverse complement strand
ATGCTGTAATACTTTCTAAAAACCCATTAATTTATAATGTAGAAAAACATTCCGAAAATCAGTCATTTTTTACAATTACAACTAAAATAATGAAAGAAAAATAAAACATAATATAATGGAAAGTATTAATATAAAAAGATCAACTGAAACACCTTATTTCCCGGCAGTATCATTCGATGCTAAATCAGGAATTTGCGAAATATCAGGGGAATCATATATGGAAGAAACTTATAAATTCTATCTGCCACTTATTTCATGGTTAAAAGAATTTATGGAAGAAACAAATAAGCCAATTACATTTAACATTAAACTTATTTACTTAAATACAAGTACATCTAAATGTATTCTAGATATCCTTGAATTACTAAAATCATCTAAATCAAAAGGTAAAGAAGTATCTATAAATTGGTTCTACGACTCAGACGACCCCGACATGATTGATGAAGTAGAAGATTTTGAAGTGGAATCAGGCATAAAAATTGAATTACGAAAATTTGAACCATAATAAGATATTGATCAGTAAATTATAAAAAAAGCAGGGACATAAATTATTCCCTGCTTTTAGTTTTATATTAAAAATACTAACCCTGTTTTTACTTAACAAAGGATACCCAGCCATGCGGATCTGGTTCATCACCATACTGAATAGCAACCAGTTTGTTATAAATTTTTGTAGATATAGGCCCTGGTTTACCGTCTTTACAAAAAGTGTATCGCTTATCTTTATCGATATCATAAATTTCGCCAATAGGTGAAATGATTGCAGCAGTACCGCATGCGCCAACCTCATCAAAGGTTTCGAGCTCCTCAATATCAATCAGACGACGTTCAACATTTATTCCCATATCTTCAGCCAATTGCATAATACTCATATTGGTAATCGAAGGTAAAATGGACGAAGATTTTGGTGTGATGTAAGTATTTCCTTTTATTCCAAAGAAATTAGCAGCCCCAATTTCATCAATATATTTCTTTTCTTTAGAATCGAGGTACATTGGCGAACCATATCCTGCTTCTTTTGCTTTTATTACTCCTCGCAAGCTGGATGCATAATTTCCACCCACTTTAATATCACCGGTACCCAATGGTGCTGCACGATCCGAATCACGAACAACAGCAATTTTAACCGGGTTAAATCCTTCTTTAAAATAAGGGCCAACAGGAGTAACAAATACTGCGAATAAAAATTCATTCGCTGGTTTTACTCCAATTTCTGCACCTGAACCTATTAATAGCGGACGTATATATAAAGCAGCTCCGGTTCCGTGAGGCGGAACATATTGCTCGTTAAGCAATACAGCTTTATCTATCGCTTCTTTAAAAATTTCTTTAGGCACTGGTTGCATATAAATACCATTGGCCGAACGTTGCATCCGTTTAAAATTTTCTTCCCAACGGAAAAGCCTTATTTTTCCATCTTTACCACGGTAAGCTTTCATTCCTTCAAAAGCTTCTTGCCCATAATGTAAAGCGGTTGCTGAGATATGCAGGTTCAAATACTCCGAGGATGATACTTCTAACTCTCCCCATTTTCCATCTCGATAATAGCATCTAATATTATAATCGGTTTTTCGGTAACCAAAAGGTAGTTTACTCCATTCTAAGTTTAACATAACCATTCGTTTTTAATGAATAAAAATTATACTTCAAAGATATCAAAAATTGATTTTTTTAAGAGAATTTTTTACCTATTTCACAACATATATTTTAAACAACACATTATTAATCAACCACACAAAAAAAAGGCCGAAACAAAATGAATCGGCCTGTAATAAATCATTAAAATTCGGAAATATTAATTTATTCCTAAGTTCTTTAATAGAGCATCAATTTTGGGCTCTCTGCCTCTGAATGCAACATACATTTCCATCGCATCTTTGATACCATTTTTAGCCAATACATTCTCTCTGAACGATTGTGCTGTTTCCTGATCGAATATTCCGTTTTCTTTAAATGCTTCAAAAGCATCTTCGTCTAATACATTAGCCCAGGTATAAGAGTAATAACCTGCATCATACCCTCCCATAATATGATTAAAATAGGTACTTCTGTAACGAGAATATATTTCAGGAATTAAACCTATACTGTTCAAATATTCTTTCTCAAACTCCATTACATTTAAATCAGAGTTTTCTTCGGTCATGGTATGAAATTTCATATCTAATAAAGAAGCAGCCAATACTTCTGTTAAAGCAAAACCCTGGTTAAAGTTAGCGCTGGCATGTAATTTATCAATTAACTCATCCGGAATAACTTCACCAGTTTTATAATGCTTAGCATACATTTTTAACACATCCTTTTCAAAAGCCCAATGTTCCATAATTTGCGAAGGTAATTCAACAAAATCCCAGGCAATATTACTTGTAGTATACGAAGTTTCAGAAAACAAACCATCTAAAGCATGCCCAAATTCGTGGAACATCGTTTCCACCTCATCAATACTCAATAAAGCTGGCTGATCGCCATTTGGGCGAGTAAAATTGGTAACATTATTTATCAAAGGAGCTACTTCTTTTCCATCTTTAGTATAGTGATGTTCGCGGAATTCTCCACACCATGCACCACCACGTTTACTAGCTCTTGGATGCATATCCATGAAGAATAATGCAAGATGCGAACCATCAGCTTCTTTTACTTCATAAACGGTAGTCTCGGGATGAGGAACAGGAATTCCGTCGATAGGAGTAAATGTTATACCATACAGTTTATTAGCTACATCAAAAATACCCTGACGTACATTTTCCAGCTCAAAATAGGGCCTTACTTCACTTTCATCTAAATCATATTTTTCTTTACGTAACTTCTCTGTGTAATAAAACCAATCGTGAGGTGCCAATTTAAAATCGCCTCCTTCTTTATCAATCATCGCTTGTAAAGCAGCTCTTTCTTGTTTTACCTTTGGCAAGATTCCTTCCCATAATTGATTTAATAAATCAAAAACATTTTCAGGATTCTGAGCCATTCGGTTTTCTGTACGAATAGAAGCATGATTGTCATAACCTAATAATTGGGCACGCTTTACCCGTAAATTTAAAATCTTTGCTAAATTTTCTTTATTATCGTACTCATCATCATGATTCCCCTGATTCACATAGGCATCATAAATTTCTTTTCTTAATTCACGATTATCAGCATATTGTAAAAACGGGATCATGCTCGGTTTTTGAATGGTAAAAACCCATTTTCCTTCTAAACTATCTTTAGCAGCAGTTTCAGCAGCAGCATCAATTGAGGCTTGTGGTAATCCGGCAAGATCTTCTTTATTATCAATTACCAGTTTATATCTGTTTACTTCAGCTAAAATATTTTGGCTATAATTTAAGGTTAAACCAGATAATTCCTGATTTATCTTCTTTAACTCTTCTTTTTTATTTTCAGGTAAAGCAGCTCCGCTTTGTACAAAACCTTTATAATCACTTTCTAATAAGAACAGCTGTTCATCATTTAAATCAAACTTTTCCTTATTATCATAAACTGCTTTAAATCGCTCAAAATATCTTGGATCTAAGTTAATCTCATCGTAGTGAGCTGATATTTTGGGGTAAATCTCCTGCGCAAGCTGTTGTAACTCATCTGAAATGTTAACGCTGTTGAAGGTACCAAAAACAGTACTTACTTTACTTAACAGTTCTCCGGCATAATATGCAGCTTCAACCGTATTTTCATAGGTTGGCTCTTCAGAATTTGTAATGATTGCTTCCATCTCAACATTATGCTCTTTCATGGCTATTTCAAAAGCAGGAGCAAAATGTTCAATTTCTACTTGTTCAAACGGAGGCACTCCATAAGGGGTATCCCATTCAACTAATAAAGGATTGGTCTCCTTTTTACTACAGGATACCATAAATATCCCAAGAACTAAAATGCTTAAAAAAATCTTTTTCACAATATTTCAATTTATAAGTTAATATTTCTATTTCCATTAATTTATTCGTATTCATTCGACAAAAAACATAATTAATAGTTTAATAAAAGAAAACAAAAGTAATGATATTTCCACTTTTTTACTATCAAACCTAAAATATAATTTTAATCATTGCTAACTAGCAACTTTTTTATTTAATTTATATAGTTTTAAACTAAACTACAAGTAAGATGAATAATGACCGCCGCGATTTTTTAAAAACAATTACCTTAGGTACCGGCATAATAGCTACCGGACTGACAACAGCCTGTACATTTTCTGACAATAAAAATGGTTCTAACAAAAAAATATATCGACAAAAATTTAATATGTGCGGTTACCGGGCTCCAAAACTGGAACGGGTAAGAATTGGTTTTATCGGACTTGGTATGCGCGGTCCGGGTGCTGTTATTCGTATGTCGCATATCGAAGGAGTAGAAATAGTAGCCCTTTGTGATAAATACACCGATCGCGTGGAGAAAACCAAAAAAATTCTTCAAGATAAAGGATTGCCTAAAGCGAAATCATTCAGTGGATCGGAAGAAGCCTGGAAAAAACTTTGTGAGGACCCGGACATTAATTTAGTGTATATATGTACTCCCTGGAGTTATCATACACCTATGGCCGTTTATGCTATGGAAAATAATAAACATGTGGCTGTTGAAGTTCCTGCGGCAAAAACAATCGACGAATGCTGGCAATTGGTAGAAACATCAGAAAAAACAAAAAAACACTGCATGATGCTCGAAAATTGCTGCTACGATTTTTTCGAGCTGCTTACACTTAATATGGCTCGAAATGGTTTTTTTGGAGATATTGTGCATGGTGAAGGAGCCTATATTCACGATTTACGATTTTTAAATTTTGATAAAGATGGCTATGCTGATATGTGGCGTTTGAAACAAAACACAAGGAATGGAAACCTTTATCCAACACACGGATTGGGACCTGTTTGTCAAATCATGAATATTAACCGCGGAGATAAAATGGAATATTTAACCTCCATGTCAAGTAATGATTTTCAGATGCTAGAAGAAGTGAATAAACTTGCACTTGAAGATTCTTTTTTTGAGCCCTATGCAGGTAAAGAATATCGTGGGAATATGAATACAACAACCATTAAAACATATAAGGGCCGTACCATTATGATACAGCACGATGTAACCTCACCTCGCCCATACTCGCGTATTCATCTGGTAAGTGGAACCAAAGCAATGGCCCGAAAATGGCCTTATCCACCACAAATTGCTATCGGACATCAATGGATTGATGAAAAAGAATTTCAAACCTTAGAAAAAAAATATACACCCGAAATTGTAAAAATAGTAGGAGAAATGGCCAAAAAAATTGGAGGCCATGGCGGAATGGATTTCATTATGGATTGGCGGTTAATTGATTGTTTGCGCAACGGATTACCTCTCGATCAGAATGTTTATGACGCAGCGCTTTGGAGTGCCATTGCTCCACTTAGTGAGTGGTCAGTAGCAAACCGTTCCAACAGCATTGATGTCCCGGACTTTACCAATGGTGCCTGGATAAATAATAATCCGGTTGATATATCCCTGTCAAAGGGAGGTACAACCGGAGTAAAAGACTTAACAGAAGCATCTCAAAAAATACAACTGGAAATTTAACCTATACCAATTGAATTTTAGGAAATATTGCCGGAATATTAATTTGTTCAGGAAATATCTTCATTCCTGTAAAGTTACGCAGATATTCTTTATATTTCATTTTATAATAATCCACTTTTAACTCAAAAACAACTTCCGAAACACTTTGTATTTCAGTAGCTAAATAGGCTTTTGTTCCTGCAAAAGCAAATCCTTCATCCATATTACCTATAGCTGCATTATGTAATGCCTGGGCAATACAATAAGGAACATTTTTTGAATCACAAGATTTAAGGCATTTCCAATAACATTTAAAAGGTTTTGTTTTACCGGCATTTATCTGATCAACAAATTTATTGCGTATGGCACGTCCAGGAAGTCCAACCGGGCTATCTATCAGCGTAATATCTTTTTCTTCGCTATGAATATACATTTCTTTAAATTTAATGGATGCATCACATTCATCCGTAGTAACAAAACGGCTACCCATTTTTACCCCTTTAGCTCCTTTTTGCATAATTTGATATATATCTTTCCCATCATATATTCCGCCACCTGCTATAACCGGAATTTCTTTATTAAAGTCTTTTTCAAAAACTTTTAATTCTTCAACCGTATTTTTAACAATTGATTCTAACGAAGCGGGGGTATTGATCAAATCATTCTTTTTAAATCCTAAATGTCCACCGGCAAGAGGGCCTTCAACAACAACAGCATCGGGAACATGATTAAAATTTTTTGCCCATGATGTAAAAATCAATCGGGCAGCTTTCGCGGAGGATACTTTAGGAATAAATTTTGTTTTGATATTCTCAAATCCTTTATCTAAAACATATTTAGGCATCTTTAAAGGTAATCCTGCTCCCATAATTATCACATCAATTTCTTCTTCTAGCGAAACGGTAAGCAAATCTTCATAATCGGTAACTGCCACCATTAAGTTTACACCTAATATTCCATTAGTCAGGGACCTTGCTTTTCGTATGTGCTTTTTTAACGCTCTTTTATTGGCTTCGCGATAATTTTTCATATAATCAGGTTCTGTCATTCCAATAGCTACTGCAGAAATAACGCCTATTCCGCCTGCATTTGCTACAGCGGATGCTAATCCTGATAATGATATGGCCACACCCATACCTCCCTGTATTATAGGGAGTCTTGCTCTTAAATTTCCTATCTTTAATGGATTCATAATAATGTTCGTTAAGTATTTTTTACTGAAATTTCAGAACAAATTTACCGGGAAAATCTTCCCGCAAAAAATAAAAGGGATGATCCCACATAAAAAGGGTTGAATAAATCTTTTTAGGGACGAAAAATTAAAATACAGGGATGAATGAAGCGCTTGTAGAGTAAATATTAAACCAGTTGTTTAAGTTTGTAGGCAAATTTTTTGGAAACAGGAACCGAAAAATCAATAGAATCAAAATGTATTTTATATCCTTGTACATTTCCTTCAATTTTATCGATATAATGTATGTTTACCATAAAAGAACGATGACATTTAAAAATAAAACTATAATCTGCTAATAATTCTTCAGCATTTTTTAAACTGGTACGAATCATTTGATTTCTAGTCTTTTCTCCCTCAACCCAAAAAACTTCAATATAATTATTGGCTGCTCTTATTAATATCAATAAATTTACCTTAATTGATAAGTTGTCTTTTGCATATTCGGACTTAAAGTGTACCAGCTTATTATCAATTGATTTGTTTTCTTCAAACTTTTTGTTAATACGTTCGGCTAACTTTAGGTTAGAACGCAACATTCTGTTTCGGTTTACGATAATTAATCCGGTAATTGGAATGATGGCAATAACAATTAGGCCAAGTACCATTTTGAAATCAATAGCAAAAATACCCAGCACCTTATAATAAAGATAATAACCAACAGTAATGGTTGTTAATATCCACAGATTCCATAAAATCTCTTTTTTAATATTCCAAACTCGTTTAATAAAAATGCCGGGAAACAAGCTGGGTAAAATCAATAAATTTAAACTTAACAAAAGAAAGGTAATAGCAGCCAGGCCTAATACCACATATAGTTTCTCTTTATCATCCATTAAACTTACATCCAGAGGTTGAAATAGATATAAAAATCCCAACACACCAATACTTATAAAAAATATTAATTTGCTGTTATATTTTAAATCATCATTAAAAGGATAGGGTTTATTTAAAAATGTAAACATGTTGTGTTTTTAAAATTTCTGCTTTATGCATAGCTTCAAAATTAGACAATTTTAATTCCAGGGCAACAATTAGCCCATCATAATAATTATTCTTATTTAGAGGGTGCTTATATAATTTGTAATTCCATCAAAAACTAACTGTAATCCAATAGTTGCAACAATAAGTCCTGTAATCCGGATTAAAGCATTTAAAACATTAAGACGGGCAAGGAATTTGCCAATTTGTTTAGCATACAACATTAAAAGCAAGTTTACAAATAAGGCAAGAAATATAGCTACAATAGTTATTACTCTGCCATATTGAGCAGGAAAAGTTACAGCAGCCGTTATAGTTGCCGGGCCAGCAATTATGGGCATAGCAATGGGAACGGTTAAAATATCGTCAAGATTAATGTTTTTATCCATTTTTAAAAAAGCTCCTTTTTGTAACCCTTCAATACCATTATAGAACAATACAATTCCACAAGCTACTTTAAAGGCATAAAGCTGTATATGAAAAACATAATTAAAAATCAATTCACCCAGTAATAAGAAAAAAATTAAAATTATAAAAGCTGTAAATGATGACTTAATGGATAAATAACGGAGTTGTTTTTCATTAAATTGCTTTTCCAGTGAAGTAACCACAAGAATTTTGTGGATTGGATTTACTAAAGCAAAAAATGCAACAAGACTGCTTAAAAGCAACTTAAATTCCATAATATGTTTATTGCTAGTTTGTTAATTTACAATCGTATCAAAATAATTCCATAACGAATCATCAGGCGTTTGCGCAACAACTACTATAGATTCCTTCTTTACCGGATGAATAAATTCAATTCTACGGGCGTGCAAACTAATTCCGCCATCAGAATTCGATCGTGGAAATCCATATTTCAAATCTCCTTTTATAGGACATCCTATTTTAGCCAACTGGCAACGAATTTGGTGATGACGCCCGGTATGCAATTCAACTTCTAATAGATAATAATTATCAGCCTCTGCAATTATTTTGTATGTGAGGCTTGCCAATTTAGCATCTTTCACCTCTTTATCATAAGCAAAAGATTTATTTTTTTTTGGATTCTTAATGAGATAATGATTCAGTGTTTCTTCTAATTTTGGCGGTTTATTTTTAACAACCGCCCAATATATTTTCTTAATTTCTTTATGTTTAAACATTTCGTTTAATCGGCCCAACGCTTTGCTGGTTTTAGCAAATAATAATGCTCCACTTACTGGCCGGTCTAACCGGTGAGTAACCCCCAAATAAACTTTCCCCGGCTTATGATATTTTTTTTTGATATAAAATTTAATCTTTTCTGATAAAGGCTCGTCACCGGTTTTGTCTCCCTGAACAATATCAGATACTCGTTTATTTATGGCAATAATATGATTGTCTTCGTAAAGAATCTCCATTCAAATTTTATCTGACCAATTAGTATTGTTCTTTTTCATTAGGAAAATCAAGCGTTTTCACATCGTTAATATAAGCTTTAACCGAACCCTTAATTTCTTCAAATAAATTATGATAACGACGTAAAAATCTAGGAGAGAACTCCTGTGTAATTCCCAGCATATCATGCAAAACAAGCACCTGTCCATCTACATCAGGCCCTGCACCAATTCCAATAACCGGAATAGTTAATTCACTGGCAACCCGAGCAGCCAATTTAGCAGGGATTTTTTCAAGAACTAACCCAAAACACCCGGCTTCCTGCAATTTATGAGCATCTTCAATTAAATTCTCTGCCTCAGCATCTTCGCGGGCTCGTACTACGTAGGTACCAAATTTGTGAATGGATTGAGGTGTTAACCCTAAATGTCCCATTACTGGTATTCCTGCGGATAATATTCGTTGTACCGATTCAAGAATTTCCTGTCCTCCTTCAATTTTTACAGCATGCCCACCGGTTTCTTTCATGATTCTGATTGCATTAATCAACGCTTCTTTCGAATTTCCCTGGTACGAACCAAAAGGCATATCAATAACAACTAAAGCACGGTTAACAGCTCTAACCACCGATTTGGCATGATATATCATCTCATCCATGGTTATAGGCAAAGTTGTTTCATTTCCTGCCATAACATTTGATGCCGAATCGCCAACCAACACAACATCAATTTCTGCTTTATCCAGTATTCGGGCCATAGAATAATCGTATCCGGTTAACATGGCTATTTTTTCACCACGTAGCTTCATTTCATGTAATACATGTGTGGTTACTCTTTTTACTTTTTGATGAACTGACATAACAATACAATTTAGTTTACAAAGGCAAAGCTACAAATTAAACCAAATATAATCCTATTAACCACAAATGAAATTTAAAAAGAATGTCATGCTGTCGTTTTGTCATAACCCTGGCAATATGAGGCTAAATAACGATACACAGATGCCATATTTACATAAAAAAATGATAAATCGAAACTGGCACAATCATTGAATAATTGAAAACAACGAATTAAAAAAGAATTAAAAAATTTAAATAATAACATAAAATCTAATAACGAAATGGGTAAAATAATTGGAATTGACTTAGGAACAACAAATTCATGTGTAGCTGTAATGGAGGGAAATGAACCTGTTGTTATACCAAACAGCGAAGGTAAAAGAACAACCCCTTCCATTGTTGCATTTGTGGAAAATGGAGAACGTAAAGTTGGTGATCCGGCAAAGCGTCAAGCCATTACAAACTCCACAAAAACGATATCTTCTATTAAGCGATTTATGGGAGAAACATATGACAAAGTTCAGAAAGAAATAAACAGAGTTTCATTTAAAGTAGTAAAAGGAGAAAATAATACTCCACGCGTACAAATTGATGACAGGAAGTATTCTCCTCAAGAAATTTCTGCAATGGTGCTTCAAAAAATAAAAAAGACTGCAGAAGATTATCTTGGGCAGGAAGTTACTGAGGCTGTTATTACTGTACCTGCTTATTTTAGCGATTCACAACGTCAAGCTACAAAAGAAGCCGGAGAAATTGCAGGACTAACAGTAAAACGAATTATTAATGAGCCAACAGCTGCTTCATTAGCTTACGGCCTGGACAAAAAAGACCGTGACATTAAAGTTGCTGTTTTCGACCTGGGTGGAGGTACTTTTGATATCTCAATTCTTGAACTTGGCGATGGCGTATTTGAAGTAAAATCTACCAATGGTGATACACACCTTGGTGGTGATGATTTCGACGAGGTAATTATTGACTGGTTAGCTGAAGAATTTAAAAAAGACGAAGGAATTGATCTCCGAAAAGACCCTATGGCCCTTCAGCGTTTAAAAGAAGCTGCCGAAAAGGCCAAGGTTGAATTGTCAAGTTCTACCAGTACTGAAATCAATCTGCCTTATATTATGCCGGTTGATGGAGTACCCAAACACCTGGTAAAAACTTTATCTCGTTCTAAATTTGAACAATTAGCAGACAAACTTATCAATGCTACGTTAGAGCCATGTAAAAAAGCTCTAAGTGATGCAGGTATGCAATCTTCAGATGTTGACGAAGTAATTCTTGTGGGAGGTTCAACCCGTATTCCTGCAATACAAAAGGTAGTAGAAGATTTCTTTGGCAAAAAGCCATCCAAAGGAGTTAACCCTGACGAGGTAGTAGCTATTGGTGCAGGTATCCAGGGTGGTATTTTAACCGGTGATGTAAAAGATGTTCTGTTATTGGATGTTACTCCACTTTCATTAGGTATTGAAACCATGGGTGGTGTTTTTACAAAATTAATTGAAGCCAATACAACCATACCAACCAAAAAAGCAGAAACATTTACAACAGCTGCTGATAATCAGCCTTCGGTTGAAATTCACGTGTTACAAGGTGAAAGGCCTATGGCTAAAGATAATAAAACGATTGGACGTTTCCACTTAGACGGAATTCCACCAGCACCACGTGGAGTACCTCAAATCGAAGTATCTTTTGATATTGATGCAAACGGTATTATACACGTTACAGCAAAAGATAAAGCAACCAATAAAGAACAAAGTATACGTATTGAATCATCATCCGGATTAACCGAAGAAGAAATTAAACGTATGCGCGATGAAGCTAAAGCTAATGAGGAAGAAGACAAAAAAATGCGAGAAAAAGTTGATAAATTAAATACTGCAGATAGCTTGATTTTCTCTACCGAGAAACAATTAAAAGAATTTGGTGACAAATTATCAGCTGACAAAAAAGCAACGATTGAAAAAGCTTTAGAGGAATTAAAAGAAGTACATAAAAAAGAAGACTTAGACCAAATTGATGCTAAAACCGAAGCATTAAACAATGCCTGGAAAGAAGCATCAGAGGAAATGTACAAAGCTACCCAGGATCAACAACAAAATGCTCAGCAAGGTCAACCGGGTGGCGACCAACAGCAAGCTTCTTCTGACGATAAAAAAGATGATGGAGAAGTTACAGACGTAGATTTTGAAGAAGTAAAATAACATACTTTCAAGAAATAAACTTTAGAGAGTCCTGTTTTCAGGGCTCTTTTTTTATTATATAATCAGATAATAAAAATCATATATTCTTGTTACTTTTGTAAAAAATAAAAACGAAAACTATGAATACTAAAAAAAGCATCTTAACCTTATTCCTTCTATTTATCTTTGCAGGAGTTAGCTTTGCACAGCATACATCTAATGATACAATTAATCAATACAATGAACGAGACCAAAAAACCGGGTATTGGGAAAAACACTACGATAATGGAAGCCTTCAATACAATGGGTATTTTAAAAATGGAAAACCCACCGGAACCTTAAAAAGATACGATGAAAAAGGACGATTAAAAGCAAAAATGCTTTTTAAAGAAAATTCAAATAAAGTTTTTACCCAATTTTATTATCCTGACAACAATTTACAAGCAGAAGGCTTGTACGTTGGACAATTAAAAGACAGCATCTGGAATTTTTATACAGAAGATGGTTTTTTAATTAACACCGTTCCTTACCAAATGGACAATAAACATGGGGTAGAAAAAAAATATTACGAAACCGGCCAATTATCAGAAGAAGCACATTGGAGAAACGGAATTCAGGACGGAATGACTATCAGATATTACGAAAATGGTGAAGTTATGATGCACATATCGTATATGAATGGAAGACTTGATGGGGAATATTCGGTATTTAATGACGAGGGGACAATGCTCATTACCGGCTCATACGAAAATAATAAGCGAGAAGGAAAATGGAAATACTATAATGAAGATGGAACCTTAAAAGATGAACTAAACTACATAAACGGTATAGCCGAGAACCAGGAAGAATTAGAACGTTTAGAACAGGAACAATTGGATAAGCTGGAAAAAAATAAAGGAAAAATTAAAGAACCCTCTATTGAAGATTTATTTAACCAAAAACCACCGCAACAAAAAAAATAAATCATTGTAAATGATAAAAAAAAGGGTATTATTAGGAATGAGTGGCGGTATCGATAGCTCATTAGCTGCCATATTGCTTTTAGACCAGGGGTATGATGTGGTTGGATTAACAATGAAAATGTGGGATGATATTGATAAGGATCCACGCCACAACAGTAACGGCTCACATGCTACTGATTCTGTTCACGAAGCTAAAGCAGTAGCTGAACAATTAAATATTAAGCATTACACCGAAAATATTGTTGATGAATTTAATCAAACCGTAGTTTGTAATTTTATTAATGAATATCTTGATGGGAAAACACCTAACCCTTGCGTTTTATGCAACACCAAAATAAAATGGAATGTACTATTGCGCAAAGCCGACGAGTTAAACTGCGACTTTATTGCTACAGGCCATTATGCCCAAATCATAAAAACAGATTCAAAATATATTATTAAACGAGCAAAAGACCTGAAAAAAGACCAAAGTTACTTTTTATGGGAGCTAACTCAGGATATTCTAAAAAAATCGCTTCTTCCTTTGGGCAAATTTACCAAAGATGAAATACGAAACATGGCTGCAGAAAAAGGTTTTGTTAAACTTGCACAAAAAAAAGAAAGTCAGGAGATCTGTTTTATTCCTGATAATGATTATCGAAAATATTTAAAAACTAATGTTCCAGAGATAACTCAAAAAGTCGGGCCGGGAAATTTTATCTCTATTAACGGAGAATATCTTGGAAAGCATGAAGGATATCCTTTTTATACTATAGGGCAACGAAAAGGATTAAAAATAGCTTTGGGAGAACCCATGTACGTGCTTAAAATAAATGCAAAAACCAACGAAATAGTTTTAGGAAAAAGAGGCGAACTGTACAAAAAAGAGCTATGGGTAAAAAATTATCATTTGATCAATGATATCCCTACAAATACAGAAATAGAAGTAATAACTAAAGTAAGGTATAAAAGCGAAGGAGTAAAAAGTACGATAAAAATTGAAGGCTTAGTAATTAAAGTTAACTTCCAAAAAGAAGTTTTTGCCATAACTCCCGGACAATCTGCTGTTTTTTATAAAAATGATATGCTATTAGGTGGGGGCATCATCGTTTAAACTTTTCTAAACATTTTTGTTAAATTTGTAAAGATTAACAAATTTAATATGCAAAAATTTTTACTGTTTATTCTTTTACTCTTTTTACCCTCCCTCCTTTTCTCTCAGGTAGCTCCTAACAGTTATCGCATTTTTTTTACCGACAAAAACAACAGCGAATATTCTATTGAAGAACCCCAAGCATTTTTATCTACAAAGGCTATTCAACGGCGCCTAAAGCAAAATATACCCATACTAGAAAATGATCTCCCGGTTAATACAAGTTACCTTGATAGTTTAAAGAAACTGGGACTAACCATAAAAAATACCTCAAAATGGTTAAATACAGCTTTAGTCTATACTACGGATGCAGAACTAATGGACACCATATCACAATTTAATTTTATAAAATCAAATCAAAAAATTGGGCCCAATCCTAAATATAGAAACAAAAAAAAATCTAATTGCCCTACAAAAGAACATCAATTAAAAGTGGATAGTATTTTTGATTATGGTTTTGGTACTACTCAAATTTCAATGCTTAACGGGCATACCTTGCATCGTAATGGGAATATGGGTCAAAACATGATTATTGCCATTCTGGATGCCGGGTTTTATAATGTTGATATATTACCTGCATTCGATAGTTTATGGAATAATAATCAGATCTTAGGCACTTACGATTTTGTAGATGGAGATACGATGGTGTTTGATGCATCATCTCACGGAATGAAGGTTTTGTCTGTAATGGGATCGAACATTCCGGGTGAATTAATTGGTACTGCGCCAAAAGCCAGTTACTGGCTTTTACGATCAGAACAAACGGCTTCGGAATATAGCATGGAGGAAGACCATTGGGTTGCTGCTGCCGAATTTGCCGATAGTGTTGGTGCTGATATCATAAATACTTCGTTAGGCTATTTCGAATTTGATGATCCTGTTTTAAACTATACTTATGAGGATATGAACGGGAATAGTGCTTTTATAACTAAAGCAGCTGATATTGCAGCATCAAAAGGAATGCTCGTTGTGGCAAGCGCAGGAAATCAGGGTGATGATCCCTGGAAATATATTACAGCCCCGGCTGATGGAGACAGTGTACTAACGGTTGGTTCTGTAAACCAATATGCCGAATATTCATACTTTAGCAGCATTGGCCCTACATTCGATGGCAGAATTAAACCAAATATTACCGCCATGGGATATCAAACAGCTATACAAGGGATTGACGGAGCTATTACCGTTTCTAACGGAACCTCATTTTCTGCCCCATTAATTTCTGGATTGGCTGCTTGTTTATGGCAACATTTTCCGGATTTAAATAATATGGAAATTATGCGAATGATTGAAGAAAGTGCCCATAAATATTCATCCCCTGATTACTATACTGGGTATGGTATACCTGATTTTGGGAAAGCAGCAAACCTTACACAAACAAACGTTATTTCGCTTTCAGAAAATACTCTATTGAATATTTTTCCCAATCCTTTTAATGACAAATTAATAATTGAAATCAATAGAAAAGAAAATATTCAAATAAATCAGGTTGAATTATTTAATATAACCGGACAAAAAATTAAGCAATTAAATATAAACAATCCAACTCAAGATAAAGCTACATTGATATTGGATAATCTTAATGAATTACCTTCGGGTATTTATCTCTTAAAGATAAAAATGGGAAATCAGAATTTAAGTAAAAAGATTAGCAAGTTATAATCTATGATTCAAAAAATTAGTTTACTGGAGCTGAATCAATCCATTCAGGAAAAAATAAAGCTAAATTTTCCTGAATCGCTATGGGTTGTAGCTGAAATAAGTGAATTAAAAATTAATCGTAGCGGACATTGCTATCTGGAACTGATTGAAAAAGATGCCATCAATGAAAATATTATTGCTAAAAGCAGAGCAACCATCTGGGCTTTTACTTTCCGAATGTTAAAGCCCTATTTTGAAAGTGTTACCGGTCACGAACTGGCTTCAGGGCTTAAAATTTTAATACGAGTAACCGTCGAATTTCATGCGTTGTATGGCTTTAGCTTAAACATTACAGATATTGACCCCAATTATACCCTGGGCGATTTAGCCCAGAAAAAAGCAGAAACATTACGAAAGCTCGAAGAAGATGGAATTGTCCATATGAATAAGGAACTGGAATTTCCGATTGTACCTCAAAAAATTGCCGTCATTTCATCTGAAACAGCTGCAGGTTATCAGGATTTTATGCATCAGTTAACGAACAATAAATATGGCTATAAATATTATATAAAATTATTTCCATCGTTAATGCAAGGTTTGCAGGCCGAAGAATCTATTATTGATGCGTTGGAAAGAATTTTTAAAAATGAACATTTTTTCGATATTGTAGTCCTGATTCGCGGTGGTGGATCGCAAGCTGATTTAAATTGTTTTAACAACTATTTACTGGCTGCAAATGTTGCCCAGTATCCCATACCTGTGTTAACAGGAATAGGGCATGACAAAGATGAATCGATTGTAGATATAGTAGCTTACCAAAAATTAAAAACACCTACGGCTGTTGCTGAATATATTATTGAAAAAACATTAGCATTTGAACAGATGATTGATTTTTATAAAGAACGAATTTATGATATTGCCATTGATTTTATCCATCATCAAAAAACAAAACTCATCCAATCTAGCACAATTTTTATCCCAATAACAAAAAATATTTTAGATAAACAAAATAATAAATTTGCGCTATTACAAGAAAAATTCAAAAATTCGGCAACCCAATTAATTCATAAAAAGAAAAATACCATTAATCGCTACATTTCAACCATTCAGCACACAACTACAAAATCATTATTATCGGCTAACGAAAACATAACTTTCTTTAAGAAAACATTAATAACCGAATCTAAACATACCCTAAAAAATCATAATTCATTATTAAACAACTTTGAAAATAAAGTAACATTACTTGATCCTACCAACATATTAAAAAGAGGTTATTCGATAACTTTTAATGAAAATCAAAAAATTATCAAAAAAATTCAGCAAATAAATATAAATGATGAGGTAATAACCAAACTTTTTGATGGTAAATTTCGTAGTACAGTTACAATAAAAAATAAACCAAAACAATAATAGAATCAAACTAGTATAAAACGTTTAATTTTAAACATTTATCATACATAAGTTATCCAAATTCCACAAAATAAATTATGCAAAGATTCACATTACTTATATTCTTATTCCTTTTCTTAAGCCTTCCTACATATTCCCAAAATTCACGACAGGTAATTGACAGTTTAATAAATACATTGGAAACAACAGAAGAAAAAAACAAAATTGAACTTTTAAATAATATCTCAAGGAATTATTGGAATATTTCTTTAGACAGCAGTTTGTACTTTGCTAATGAGGCTCTGAATCTTGCTCATATTCTAAAAGATAAAAAAGGAGTTTCAAATGCATACAACAGAATTGGAAATGTATATTACTTTAAAGGCGAATACGATGTTGCAGAGGAATTTTATCAAAAATCAGTTAACGTAAAAAAAGATATCAACGACTTAAAAGGCCTTTTAGGTATTTATAATAATATAGCAATATTATACAATGTTAAAAATGAACCAGAACAAGGCCTTCAATATTATTCAAAAGCGCTCGAAATTAGCAAACAAATTGATAGCAAAAATGATATTGCTTTATTTTTAAGTGCAATAGGTAGTACTTACAGTAGAATAAATGATTATAAGAAATCTATTCAATATCATTTACAAGCATTGGAAATTATTAAAACACAAAATAACGAGATAGCTGCAGCACAAATATACAATGCTATTGGGAATGTATATCAAACGATTTCAGATTACGACTCTGCCTTAAAATACTTTTTGGATGCATTAAAAATTTATAAAAAGTACAATAATCAGCGGGGTATTTCCATGTCTTATAATAATCTGGGCATCATTTATCAAAATATTGGAGAGAATGAGAAAGCATTAAATTATTATTTAAAATCATTAGAAATTGATGTAAAAAATAATTTTTCTCAAGGGCAGGCTTCTGCTTATAATAACCTGGGAACTGCTTATGACAAGAAAGGAGAAAAAAGAAAAGCGCTTGATTATTATAGAAAAGCCCTTGAAATTAATAATGAATTAAACGATCAAGAAGGAATTGCCATTGCATTAAACAATATAGGACTAATTCAAATTGATCTTGGTAATTATGCCAGTGCAAAAGATTATTTAAAACAAGCACTTGAAATTAATAATGAAAGAAACAATATAGCAGATATTGCCAACAATTATAATAATCTGGCCAAATTATATATTGAGATTAAAGAGTACAATACCGCAAAAAATTATTTAACAAATTCTATTAAATTGGCAAAATCAGTTAATGATGTCGAAGTATTAATTGAGGCCTATAAGTTTATGTATACCATATTTACAAATCAGAACAACTATAAAAATGCCCTGGAATATTACAAGTTATATTCTGATATGCACGATAGCATTTTTAAATTACAAAACAGTAATAAAGTAGCTGAGTTAAAAATTAAACACGAAACGGAAAATCTTGAAATTGAAAATGAGGTACTTAAAAAAGATAATAAAATTCAACTGCTGGAATTAAATCGCCAAAAAAATCAAAAAAAGTATCTTATTGCATTTACGATCCTAATATTAACATTAGCTATTTTAAGTTCTAGCCGTTTTAGATTAAAGAAAAGAACCAGCAACCTGTTAGAAACAAAAAACAACCAGTTAAGACAGGCAAATCAGAAATTACGTGAATCAGAAAAAAACCTTAAAGAACTAAATGCTACTAAAGATAAGTTTTTTTCTATCATTGCACACGATCTTAAAAATCCATTTCAGTCATTGCTTGGATTTTCCGAGGTTTTATATAAAAATGTAAACGATCTTTCTAAAGATGAAATAGAAGAATATAGTATGATGATTTTCGAATCATCACAAAACCTGTTTAATTTATCAGGTAATTTACTTGAATGGTCAAAATCTCAATTGGGAAGCACAAAACTTTCACCTGAAAATATAAAACTTACCGAAACGCTAAATGAAACCCTTTCTATATTAAATATATCAGCGCAGAAAAAACAAATTCATATTGACACGAAGATTCCTGAAGAAATCTATGTTTATGCTGATAAAAATGTACTTTCAACGATATTACGGAATTTAATTAGTAATTCGATTAAATTTACGGAACAAAATGGTATAATCAAAATTGATTCCACAGAGCAAAAAAATGAAATTGCCATAACTGTTTCCGATAATGGAAAAGGCATTAGTGATGAAGATTTAAAAAATTTATTTCGCATAGACTACAGCCTCTCTACAAAAGGTACTAACGATGAAACAGGAACTGGATTAGGACTTATTTTGTGTAAAGAATTAATTTCCCAAAGTGGAGGTGAAATTTGGGTAAATAGTACCTTAGGCCAGGGAAGTGAATTTACATTTACACTACCCAAAGCAAAATCATAAAAACGATTCAATCATAAAAATTTTAACCATTTACTGGGTAATAGTTAGTTATTTTCTTATTTTAGGCTAAATAGATTTATAATTTCCGATGCATATTAAAAAGTCAACTATATTTTTAATATTGTTTTTAGAGTTTTTAATAGGAAACTCCTACGGAAAAGATAACACCCAGTTAGATAGTTTAAAGCAAATGCTTAATACCCTGCCTGAAAAGGAATTAATACCAGTTTACAATCAGTTATCTAAAATTTATTTAAAATCAGATAAAGAAAAAAGCTTAAACTATGGAGGTAAAGCGCTTGAATTATCTAAAAAATTTAACAAAGAAGAAGGAATTGCCAATGCGCAATTAAACATTGCCAACACATATTATGAGATGAGTAGATACCAACCAGCTATTGAATATTACGAAAAAGCTCTGGAATATTTCTACGAACAAAAATCAAACCATATTAAAATTTATATATACACTCGTCTTGGACATGCTGAAAGAAATTTAGGAAACTACAATAATGCATTATTTAATTATGAAAAACCATTAAATCTTTATTTTCTAGATAAGGATAACTCCATATCCGAGGCGTATAACAATATTGGGGGTTGTTTATAAATTAATGGGAGAATACCAACAAGCCCTAACCTACCATCAAAAAGCATTATCTGAAGCAAATCAGCAACACGATCAATCCAATATTTCTAACACACTCCATTTTATTGGGAGCTTATATTGGAACATTAGTCAATACGACAGCTCATTATTCTTTTACCAAAAAGCACTCGATATTAAAAAAAAGATTAATGATCTAAAAGGACAAGCAGTGATACTAAACAATATAGGTTTGGTTTATAAGGATCGAGGATATTTTCAAAAGGCGTTAGAATATCATCAAGAAGCTTTAAATATCAATACACAAATAAATCATAAAAAAGAAATTGGCAAAACCTATAATCTTATCGGAAATGTGTATTTACAAATTAATAATATCGACCATGCCCTAAATTTTTATACCCGGTCGCTTAATTTAAGAGAATCAATTAATAATTTGGAAGGGATTGCTCAATCGCAAAAAAATATTGCACTGGTTTATCGCAGAAATAATGATAATAAACGGGCTCTCGATTTTATGAAAAAATCCTTACTCAATTATAACAAAATTGGGAATAAAGTTCACATAGCCAGCTGCTTAAACCATATAGGCAATATTTATCGAAAAACAAATATGCTTGATCTGGCCCTTGAAAACTATCTTAACGCATTAAAATTAAGACAAGAAGTTGGCGATCAAAGTCAAATTGCAAAATCACTGAACAACATTGGCCTTATTTACGATGAAATTAATAACTACAAAAAAGCCCTGGACTTTTATAAACAAAGCTTAGAAATAAAAGAATCTATAGGTGATGATAAAGAAACGGCTTATGCCTATTATGTAATGGGAAATACCTACCTTAAGTTAAAACAAAATAATTTAGCCCTCGAAAATTTCATTAAATCACTGGAATTAAGAGAAAAAATGAAAGATAAAATAGGTATTGCAATTTCTCTAAAAAGTTTAGGAAAAGTTTATCTGGAATTAAACGATTATGAAAAATCATTGATATATTATAACGAAGCACTGGATATTAGCAATGAAATAGGAGATATAAAAAGTGTGAGTGAAATATTAAATGATATTGGAAACTATTATCAAACGATTGGAGACTATAATAAAGCCGCTGGCTATTTTAATCAAACTATTGAATTAACCCAAAAAGCAGGAGATCAATTTCTAAATGCTCTTAGTAGCCGGAAATTAGGAGAAATTTACTTAAAACAAGGAAAGGAAACAGAGGGATTTGATTTAATAAAAAAATCGTTAACCATTGGCCAGTTTATGGATAATTTTGAATTGATAAAAAATGCATATTATTCGTTATACTATTATTATGATCAACGCGGAGATGAAACAAGAGCACTGAATTATTATATAAATTATTCGGTGATAAAAGACTCGATCATCGCACAAAATAATGCCCAAAAAATTTTAGAAATCCAAATGAAATATGAATTGGAGAAAAGCCAAACCGAATTATCCCGAGTTGAAAAAGAGATTTCTGAACTTACTGCCGAAAAAAAAATTAGAGAGTTAGAACTAAAAAAACAAAAAAATGTGCGCAATTTATCTTTCCTTATTGCCTTAATAACATTTATTTCGGGAATCATAATCTTTATTCAGTTTTTACTCAAAAGGAAAACCAACATCCTGCTTCAACAAAAAATAAAAGAAGTTGACGAATCAAACCAACGCTTAAAAGAATCGGAAGAAAGTTTAAAAATATCAAATGCAACCAAAGACAAATTCTTTTCGATTATTGCGCATGATATTCGAAATCCGTTTAATGCAGTATATAGACTAACGCAATATTTGTCCCAAAATTTCGATATTTTATCTAAAAAAGAATTAAAAAAACCTATTGAACTGATCTACGAATCGGCTGATGAGCTATTAGAACTATTAGATAATCTTCTTCACTGGTCGAGATCACAAAGAGGAAAAATGGAGTTTAGCCCCAAAGCCTTAGATTTGCATGAAATGGTGAAAAAGAATATCAATCTGCTAAAAATGAACGCAGATAAGAAAAATATTGAGGTAATTTCTGATATCAATCCAAAAACAATTATATCAGCCGATTATGATATGTTAACAACATTTTTTCGGAATCTTATTTCCAATGCCATCAAATTTTCTTACGAAAATAGCAAGGTTTTTATTAAAGCAGAAGAGGCAGATAAAGAAATAACTATTTCTGTTATTGATGAGGGTGTTGGCATAAGTAAGGAGAACATTCAAAAACTTTTCAGGATAGATATCCACTATTCAACAACCGGAACATCAGAAGAACAAGGCAGCGGGCTAGGATTAATCTTATGTCGTGAATTTGTTGAAAAACACGGAGGAAAAATCTGGGTCGAAAGCGAGGAAAATAAAGGAAGTACCTTTAAATTTACCCTTCCAAAAAAACAGTAAACTTTTTAAAGATATGGCTAAAAAAGAACTTTCGTATAACGAGGCGATAAATGAAATTGAAGATATTCTATCAAAAATAGAAAACGAAGAATTAGATGTGGATGATCTGTCGGCTAAAGTAAAACGAGTTTCCGTGCTGATAAAAAAATGCAAAAAGAAACTGACAGAAACAGAGGATCAGGTGCAAAAAATTTTAGAAGATATTGACGAATAGCAGAAAAATTCTAACTAAAAACTATCTAAAATCCTTGACAAACCATAGTAGAATAAGTATATTCTGAAAAAAATCAGTTTATGCGATATGCTATTGGCGACATTCACGGATGCATTAAAACACTCGACAAGCTTATAAACATTATTGTTAACAATGATAAAAATCCCTCTTTTTTTTCAGTGGGTGATTTAATTGATCATGGTCATGATGCCAAAGCAGTGATTGATTTTTTTATGGATTTAAAAAAGAATCATCCGGTACAAATCGTTCGGGGAAACCACGAAGAAATGATGCTAAACGCTCTTTCTCAAGAATCAGAAAACTGGTTTTTTAACGGTGCTGAAAAAACATTACACAGCTTCCAAAAATTTTTTAAAATAGATGGAACGGATTTACAAAATATGATCCCACAGAAATATATCGATTTTATTGCTTCGTTTCCTTATTATATCAAACTTGATGATTATTTAATTGTTCATGCCGGATTTAATTTTTCTGCCACCAACCCATTTGATGACACCGAAGCCATGTTATGGATACGAATTGAGGAAAATGATTTTCAATACACACAAGGCAAAAAAATTATTCACGGCCACACTCCTATTCCCTTTCAGCAAATTAAAAGGATTATTCAAAATACTACAAGCAACATTTATAATATCGATTCGGGATGTGTTTTTATTAAATTTAATGATTTAGGTACATTAACAGCTCTCAATATGGATACTCATGAACTTATTCATTTAAAAAATGTTGATTTATAAAGTCAACTAGCGTAAATTTTTAGTAAATTACCACAAACAAATTTTTTATTTTTTTAAAGCAATCCAAACAACTATGCGCCAAAAATATGTAAACAGGGAAATTAGCTGGTTATCATTCAACGACAGAGTATTGCAGGAAGCCCAAGATAAATCGGTTCCTATATTACAACGAATCCGATTTTTAGGAATTTTTTCCAATAATATGGATGAGTTTTTCAGGGTACGGGTAGCTACAATAAAAAGGATTGCCGCTTACGCAGGGAAAGATAAAACATTAACCGGAAATAAAAGTGCCAGAGATATTTTAAACGAAATTCAAAAAATAACTCAACAGCAACAAAATAAATTTGAAAAAATTTATCAGCAACTTATTACCGAGCTGGAGCAACATAATGTATTTGTCGTAAATGAAACGCAACTTACAAAAGAACAAGGTAAATATGTTACCGAATTCTACAACGAAAACATACGGCCTGTTTTAGTTCCTATTATGCTTCACGAAAACCAGTTATTCCCTGAACTAAAAGACAAACCCATCTATTTTGCTGTAAAATTATCAGACACAAAAAACTCTACCCGGTTTGATTATGCCCTATTAGATTTATCTACCGATATTTTGCCTCGATTTATTATCCTGCCTTCATCCAACAAGAAAAAGTATATAATTATATTAGATGATATTATTCGACATTGTATCAACGATGTTTTTTCTATTTTCGAATACGATAAAATTGAAGCCTACAATATTAAAATTACCCGCGATGCAGAGCTGGATATTGACGATGACATCTCAAAAAGCTTTATGGAAAAAATTTCGCTAAGTTTAGAAAAACGCAAAAAAGGAGAGCCCGTACGTTTTGTCTATGATGAAAAAATGCCCAAAGACCTGCTTCAATTTTTTATTAAAAAAATGAATCTCGATGATGATGATAATATTATCGCAGGGGGAAAATATCATAATTTTAAAGATTTTATAAACTTTCCTAAAATTGGGCCAAAAAGTCTTGAGAATAAAGAAATGCCTCCAGTCCCTCATCATTATCTTAAACATCATAAAAGTATTTTAAATGAGATAAAAAAACGCGATCATATTTTGCATTATCCATATCAACCTTTTAGCTATTTTATTGATATGATAAAGGAAGCTGCTATCGACCCTCAGGTTATTTCCATACAAATAACTCTTTATCGTGCAGCTAAAAAATCAATGGTTATTAACTCGTTAATGAATGCAGCACGAAATGGCAAACATGTAGTGGTATTAATTGAGCTGCAAGCCCGTTTCGATGAGGAGGCAAATATTCATTGGTCAAATAAATTGCAAGAGTCAGGAATTAAAGTAATACATGGAGTTCCCGGGCTTAAAGTTCATGGTAAAGTTTGCCTTATTACCCGCAGAAACAATCAAAAATTAGAAAATTTTGCTTATATCGGAACAGGAAATTTCCAGGAAATAACAGCTAAAAGATATTGTGATGAAGGTTTTTTTACTTTTGATAAAAGAATAACCTCTGAAGTGGTAAAAGTTTTTGAATTTTTTGACAAAAATTATAAACAACATATTTTCGAGCACATTATCCTTTCACCTTTTAGCACCCGTACACATTTTATCCAATTAATCGAAAAAGAAACGATCAATGCCCGGGCAGGCAAGAAAGCTTTTATGATTATCAAATTAAACAGCCTGGTGGATGAAGAAATGATTGATAAATTATACGAAGCCAGCCAAAACGGGGTAAAAATAAAACTTATTGTCCGGAGTGCTTGCTCGCTAAAAGCCGGAATTAAAGGATTAAGCGAAAACATTGATGTTATAAGCATTGTTGATCGTTTTCTTGAACACTCGCGTATATTTTATTTTTTCCAGGGCGGAAAAGAGCTTATGTATATCTCTTCGGCCGACTGGATGGTTCGTAACCTGGACAATCGTATTGAATTAACCTGTCCCATTTATGATGAAGAAATAAAAAAAGAAATAAAACAGATGTTAAAAATACAATTGAAAGACAATGTTAAAGCACGAATTGTAGATGAAAAACAGATTAATAAATATGTAAAAAATAAAAAACCTAAAACAAGAGCTCAAATAGCTTATTACCAATATATAAAACGACGGTATGCTCAAATTAAACAAAACAAATAATGGTTGACAGTACTAAATATTGGGAAAATAAGCCGAAAAAAAGTAAATTGTAATACTAATAATAAAAAATAATAAACCATGGATCAACACGAAGATTTAAAATTCCTTTATTCAGGAACAGAAATAAATGCCGATGTACTGAAAAGAATGCTCGAAAAAAACAAAATTCCTGCATTAATAAGAAATGATATGAATTCTGGACTAGCAGCAGGTTTTGGCGGTTCATTATCGGGCTTTGCAGCAAAAGTATATGTAGAGGAAAAAGATTTTGAAAAGGCACAAAAAATTCTGAAAGAATTTATTAAATCCCAGGAAGAATAAAAATAACCATTTTTTAAAGCTGGATAAAATTTCGCTTTCGCTGGTTAAAAACCGCAATTTTGCGGTATCCGATAGCTTTTAATTTTTCGATAGCCTGGTTAAAATATTTACCAATATCATTTGCTCTGTGCGCATCCGAACCAAGGGTTACAGGAACATTTTGGCTAAAGCAGGCTTTGATAAAATCATCGTCCGGATAAAATGCTTTGCAGGTTCTATCCAATCCGCTTGTATTTAATTCATAAACAATATCTGATTGGGCAAAGACTTTGGCCATTTTTTCGTAGTATGGCAGTAAACTAAAAGATGGATAATAACCAAATTTCTTCGGGATATCAAAATATGTCCTAAAATATCAAAAAGCCCCGAACGGGAACATTCATCCAAAAGCTGAAAATAATCGATATAAAATTGGTCTATATCAACATATTTGTAATCCTTCGGATGGGTGTCAAAATTCCAATCCCCAATATAATGTATCGAACCGATTACATAGTCAACAGGGAACAATGCTATTGATTTTTGAATTGCCATCTCCTGCCCTCGCAGATAATCAGCCTCAATACCAAATTTAATAGAAAATGGAAGATTTTTACGCTGCTTTAAATCCAAGAGAATAGACTTCATTTTCTCAAAATGAGCTTTACGTGTTGCCCAATCCGGAAATTTTAAACATACATGATCAGAAAAACCTATCTCTTGTAAGCCTGATTTTAAGGCATACTGCAAACATTCTTCATGAGTGCTTTTCCCATCGGATAAAATAGTATGAATATGATAATCAACCATAATAGTATAAATAAATTTAATAGTAAAATAAGGATTAAAAAAGAAATAACCGAATAATTCAGCAGTATATTTATTAACTTTATAAACATTGGTTAAAAAATCTTGTTTAGATATCTTAAACCACAATAACAATGTATCAAATCAGTAGAAAACAAAATATACCCATTTCAATAGATAAAGCCTGGGCATTTTTTTCCAATCCCGAGAATCTGGGACAAATAACCCCCACATCAATGAATTTTAAAATACTTTCCAGATCGGATGCTGGCGATATGTACCCGGGAATGATTATAACTTATCGCCTTACTCCTTTATTTAAAATACAGATAAAATGGGCAACAGAAATTACACAAGTTAAAAAAAACATTTATTTTATTGATAATCAAATCAAGGGCCCCTACAAATTATGGCATCATGAACACCGCTTTAAATCTATAAATCAAGGTGTAGAAATGAATGATATTCTTTATTATGATTTACCCTGGGGAATATTGGGAAAATTTGCGCATTATATTTTCATCCGACAAAAAGTGAATGAGATTTTTAGTTTCAGGGCCCAAAAAATAAAAGAGCTTTTTGGGTCTTTATAACTTCCCAAAAAGCTTTTGAAATTATCTATGTTAACAACAATATTTTACTGAAAATCTTTTAAACTTTCCATTAATTTTTTACGGGTAAAAAATATCCTACTCTTTACCGTACCAATTTTTAAATCAAGCTTTTCAGCAATTTCTTTATACTTATAACCCGATAAAAACAAGTTAAACGGTTCTTTAAATTCGTTAGGTAAACTTTCAATTTGCTTGGTTATTTCATAAGTTGTAAACTCATTATCGGACCTTGCCGGCGATTGCTCCTTTGTTAAATTTAAAAAATACAAATTATTTGTGGTATCGTTATGTGTATTTTCTTTTTGTTGTTTACGATAATTATTAATAAAGGTATTTTTCATTATCGTAAAAGTCCACGCTTTTAAATTTGTATATCCTTCAAATTTATCCCTATGCGATAACGCTTTAAAATAGGTTTCTTGTAAAAGATCCTGAGCTTCTTCTCGGTTAGAAGTTAAACTCATGGCGAATCTTGAAAGTTTATTCTCTAAACTTATTAACTGATGATTAAATTCTAGTGCTGTTATAGTTGTACGTTTTTATAATTTTCTTAAACAAATATACAACATAAAATAGTATATATCCAAATATTTATATGTCTACAAATTACAAATAGCACATAGTTCTAAATAAGATATGGCACCAAAACCTTTATTATTTAAGACAAAAACATCTTTTTATATCATTAATTCTAAATTACATTTTTTGTCAATTTTATGTTTAACGTTTTACTCATATTGATTATCAATAATTAAACAAAAAAATCCTGCTTAAGTCTAAGCAGGATACACTATTTAGAATAATTCTAAAAATTAAATCATACTCTTCAATGTCTCACTAAAATCATGCGGAGACATAATCTTTATCACGTTTGATAAGGATTGCTTAAGCATCTGGTCGATTTGTTGTCCGGTAACAAATATTTTTTGCAAAGGAAAAGCTTTGGATAAATTCTTC
>JAYEKP010000005.1:0-28447 GCA_034661075.1 Bacteroidota bacterium | reverse complement strand
AAAATATATCCAGGAGAAACCCGAATATTGGCTTTGGTCGCATAAGCGATGGAAACATAAAAGAGACCCGGAAATTCCTATACACTAAAAAATTTTGTACATGGTTAAAACCGCTGTTGTAATCCTCAACTGGAATGGGAAAAAATTTTTAGAACAATTTCTTCCTGCTTTAACACGATTTACAAATTTCCCCGACACCGAAATCATTATTGCTGATAATTTTTCAACCGACGATTCTATTGATTTTTTACATCAAAACTATCCGTCATTAAAAATTATTAAACTGGATAAAAATTATGGGTTTACAGGGGGGTATAACCGAGCATTAAAAAAAGTTGATGCAAAGTATTATGTTTTAATCAACTCGGACATTGAGGTTACAGAAAACTGGTTAATCCCTTTAATTGAGGTAATGGATTCCGATGATAAAATCGCAGCCACACAACCCAAAATCAAAGCATATCATCAAAAAAAACACTTTGAATATGCAGGTGCTTCCGGAGGTTTTATCGATAAATTGGGATACCCATTTTGCCGTGGACGAATTTTAGATACTCTGGAAAAAGATACCGGGCAATATAATGATGGGAGAGAAATATTTTGGGCTACCGGAGCATGTATGATTATTAGAGCTGAACTATTTCATCTTTTGGGAGGTTTCGACGATGATTTTTTTGCCCATATGGAAGAAATTGACCTTTGCTGGAGGTTAAAGAATTCCGGATATAAAATATTGGTTCAACCCCAATCGGAGGTATTCCATGTAGGAGGTGGAACATTACCTATAAGCCCTTTTAAGCTTTATCTTAATTACCGGAATAACCTATTCTTGCTCTATAAAAATCTCCCAAATGGTAAATTATTTCCCACAATTTTTAAACGAATAGTTTTAGACGGCTTTTCGGCATTTATTTATTTACTAAAACTTTCCTTTCGCAATTTTACAGCTGTTTTTAAAGCACACCTCCATTTTTATCAATCGCTAAAAAAACTACGTTTAAAACGAAGAGAATTACTTTTGAATCGTAGCAATAGTAATCACAAGGAGATATTGAAAGAAAGTATCGTAATAAAATATTTTTTTCGTAGAAAAAAGTTTTTCTCCCAAATAAAGGAGCTAAATTGACAGCATACTCTCCAGGTCGTTAAATCGCTCATGATAATCATCCATTGACCGCTTGATAACTTCATGAGCTTCATCAATTCCATAAGTATGGGTAATTTCTGTATTTGCCTTATTGCCCGGCAGATCTTTATAAGTAAGAAAATAGTGTTTCAACCGATCGAGAATCAAATCCGGGCAATCGGTAATATCCTTATAATCACCATATACGGCATCGTTATTTAATACGGCAATTATTTTATCGTCAGCCTCTTCGCCATCAATCATCCGAAAGCCTCCGATAGGCCTTGCCCTAACTAAAATATCGCCGTGAGTAATTTCTTTCTCGGTTAAAATACATATATCTATGGGATCTTTATCACCTAAAATTTTACTACTCCTTGTTTTTTCGGCACAAAAAGCAGCTACCCGATCGCCACTAAACGTTTGTGGTATAAAACCATATAACGCCGGCACTACATTCGAATATTTTTGTGGCCTGTCTAATTTCAAATACCCGCTTACTTTATCTACTTCATATTTAACGGTATCGGTAGGTACCATTTCAATATAACAAGTTAATATCTCAGGAGCATCTTTTCCAATTTCAACACCATGCCATGGGTGCGATTTATATCTTAATCCCATTAATTTCCCTACCATTGGATCCATTATCTTATTTCCCATAATATCTACTTATAAAAATTCAACAATTCTTTCTAACCGATTCCCACGGGAACCTTTAATTAATATATTGGACCCTTTAACTGGATTTTTGTTCAACCAATTTTTGAATAAATCAACATTAGCAAATTGTAAAATATGCTCATCTACTTTTAAAGTGGCAAAGAGCTCTCCCACTAAAAAAATATTTTCGTACTTTTTATGGTCAATATTATTAATCACATCATAATGATCGTTAAGAGCATTATCGCCTAATTCAAACATATCGCCTAAGATTAAACTTTTATGGGGAACATCTAATTGTTCAAAATTTTTGATAGCGGCTTTCACACTGGTTGGATTTGCATTATAAGCATCTAAAAACAAACTATTATTCTTGGTTTTAAAAAATTGAGACCTATTATTATCTGGTTTATACCGCTCAATAGCTTTAATTATTTTTTTATCATCAACGTTAAAGTAATTACCGATAGCAATGGCAGCTAAAACATTATCTATATTATAATCACCAATAAGTTTCGTTTCTATGGTATATGATTTCTTTTCAATGACAGCTTCCAGTTTTAAAAATATCCCACTTTTTTTTATAATCCCATAAACTTTTGATTTTTTTTGATCGCCATAAGAAACCGCATTATTATTACCTATAATTAATTGGGATACTATTTGATCCTTCGCATTGTAAAATACTTGTCCATTATTATGGGCCACATAATCATAAAGTTCATTCTTGGTTTTAATAATATTTTCGAAAGTACGAAAACCTTCAAGATGAGCTTTCCCAATATTGGTAATCAAACCATAACCAGGATCTGCAATAGCACATAAATTTTTTATCTCTCCCAAATGGTTAGCTCCCATCTCCACAATCCCTAATGCAGTATTTTCAGTAAAAGATAATATCGTTAAAGGAACTCCAATATGATTATTCAAATTCCCTTGCGTGTATGCTACGTTATATTTCTCTGATAATACAGAAGCTAACAACTCTTTTGTTGTAGTTTTTCCATTGGTCCCCGTAATTCCTATAACAGGGATTTTCAACTGCTGCCTGTGATAATAGGCCAATTGTTGTAATGTAGAAAGTGCATCTTCAACAAGAATACATTTTTTACTTTTATAAAATTTAGGATTATCGATTATAGCATAAGCACAACCGTTCTCAATAGCATTTTGAGCAAAAACATTTCCGTCAAAATGTTCCCCTTTCAAAGCAAAAAACAATCCATTTTTGGGAGCAAATCTGCTATCAGTAGTTATTTGCGGGTGCTTCTGATAAATCTTATATAATTCATTAATTGTCATTACTCACATTAAATAAAAAACCTCATCAAAGAATGAGGTTTTTTAAAAAAATATTTAGTTTAATAAAAATTTTAATTCATACCACTAGGACTTCCTACATTAGTCATTGCACATCTAAACCCTAAATCATCTTTTGCTTTCTCTTCATCCAGGAATCGTCGAGTAGCAGGATTTAGCCAGTACACTCTGTCTCTCCAGGAACCACCTTTATAAACTCTTACTTTATCTGTAATTAATGAAGCCCAGTCGTTTTCTTCTTTAGAATACATTTCACCAGTTGAAGCAGCACCTCTGGCAGCTTCCTGATTTTCAAAATCTATTCGAGATTGTAAATCACCGTCTCGATAATTTCTATAATCCGCTTTATTATAATTATCTCTTGAGGCAGCTTCTTCTTCAGTTATCGGCCGTCTTTTTAATCTTCCCAAACTATCTTTTTGTGCTATACTACCATCTTCGTTTCTTACGAGTGTTTCAAAAACATTACCTCGATAAGGATTGAAATCTTCAACATCCTCATACGAAAGTGGCCTGTAAACATCGGCTACCCACTCATTTACGTTACCAGCCATACAATACAATCCATAATCATTAGGCCAGAATGAAGTAACAGGAACCGTTATTGAACCATTATCATTTAAATCCCCGGCTGTTCCCATCATATCACCTCTACCACGTTTAAAGTTAGCCAACATGGTTCCTTGGTTTTTACCTTCAGGATAGCGAACATTATGACCATCCCAGGGGAACATTCTTCTTTCATAAATACGCTCATCATATATATTACCAATAAGTGCTACAGCAGCATATTCCCATTCGGCTTCTGTTGGGAGCCTGTATCGGGGGAGAATAATACCATCTTCAAGGGTTACTATTCTGCTTTCCTGGTTTGGATCTAATGAAGGAAGATTTTCTATCACCAATCCTTCATACTGGCCTGCTAAATATGCTTCTGTATTAAAATTTTCTCTTCCTACTTGATTTGGGTCTAAATCCAAAATTCCTTCTTCAATAAGTCTCATCTCATTTACCCGGTCGGTACGCCAAACACAATAATCATTGGCTTGCAACCAATTTACTCCTACCACAGGATATTCATTATATGCCGGATGGCGGAAATAATATTGCACATAAGGTTCGTTATATGCTAATGCACTTCGCCAAACCAAAGTATCGGGCAAAGCATTTCGGTATACTTCTGGATAATCGATAAATACTCGTTGAATCCAATGCAAGTATTCTCTATAGTCAACATTTCTTACTTCTGTTTGATCCATAAAAAATGAAGAAACTGTTACTCTACGAGGAACATTATTCCAGTCGTAAGTAATATCCTGAGCAGTTTGTCCCATAGTATAAGTACCGCCTTCAACTTTTACTAAACCTGGACCAGGTTCCTGTTCATAACCTGTTTTTACTTCAAACCCTCCGTTATCCGGATTATTATAAGCCCATCCAGTAGTTGGTGACTGATCTCTACCACCTCCACCAACAAGTCCACAACCAGTAAAAAATAACAGGCTAGTAAATACTAAAAAGGAAATTTTAAATCGTACATTCATGGTAATATAATTTTTTGAGTCAAATATAATAATTTTTATTGTTCACAATACAAGATTTAACACAAATATAACTAAAATCTTGGACATTTTATTGCCTTAATTTTTCTCTTCTTGCTTTTATACTTAAAAAAGTACAAAAAAGTTACCTCATGAGCCCCTGAAATTATTCCTTCATGGTTATTAAAATTAAAAGGGATATCATAACTATATGCGAACATGGCAATATCAGTAGAATAGCCAAGCATTAAAATAGTTCCTGTAAATTTAAAATTTGTATTTGTTTTTCCCCATAATCCCATGGTAAAATTATCTTTATTTAAATATAACCCAATATTTATTTTTGATGAGGCATTCTGTTGTTGAATAATAAAATTTGGAGACAATGTCATATGCACTCTGTGCAAACTATTGTAAAAAGGGATTTCCATTCCTCCATGCAATGTATATTTTCTTCCAATAATCCCTGGTTCAGATGTGCCTAACGAAATAACCGGTTTGGTAAGATGATCAACAGAAAGACCTATATAATAATTATTATACCAGCTTAAAATACCCGCCGAAAAATCAAAGAACATGGAGCTTTTATATAATCCACTTTCTGGGTCAACCATTTCAAGGTTACGTGCATCAACAGTATTCATCTGATAACTTGCTTTTAATCCGGCATTTACAGTCCATCGATGGTTTATTCTAAAATTATATGCATAAATTAAATTTATTCCCAATTCGTTAATTGCCCCTTGAGCTTGTCGGTCATTCATAATCTGTAAACCAACACCTCCACTTAAATCATCTATATATTTATCAAAAGAAGCACTGTAAGTGGTATAATCTCCATACGATACAGGCATTAAGGTACGATAATTTAGCGCAATTCGCGCAGATTCTTCAGATCCAGCAAAAGCAGGATTTAAATAGAGTGGATTGGCATAATATTGAGAGAATTCAACATCTTGAGAAAACCCTACTTTACAAATAAAAATAAACCATAAAATAAATAATCCTTTTTTCATTCATCCAATATTCATATGCCCATTACAATAATACAAATTAATTAATCGTTTATTTTCATATTATGCTAATAACGAAGAATAAAAAGTTATATTACTAATTTGAAACAATCCTAAGATTAAAATTTAAATCCTTTTCAATAAAGTTTTGTTTCTTTGCATAAAAATAATAAAGTCTAATGAAAAGAACACTCGTATTCTCCCTTTTATTTTTTTTGTATTTTACATCCATTGCACAAAATAGTATTTTAAAAAGATCCATTCATTGGGAAAAACCTTATAAAATTTCTCATTATTATGATATCTCTCAAAAAGAATTGGATACAAAAAAATTCCTGTTTTTTGAAAATGCACATTATTATAACCATAATACACTGCTTCCTTATTATTTTGAAATGATAAGTGTTAACTCTTTAAATGCAAAGGTAAAAATCACCAATTTGCAATTTGAACCTTTATCAAAAAACGAATTAGCCTATTTGCAGTACCCTGATTCAATTCCTCAAAAACTATTTTATAAATCGGAAATTAAATACTCCCGCAACCAGGCTTTTTTACAATTTAATTTATTGCCTTTAAGAAAAAATAGTACAACAAATCAATTGGAAAAACTGGTTTCTTTTGCTATTGAAATTGTTGCAGGGAGTTCTTCATCACAAATAGATACCAAAAAAACAAAAGCTTTTACAAATCAATCGGTACTTAAAAGCGGAAAATGGGTTAAATTAAGAATTAAGGAAACAGGAATTTACAAATTAACCTATAATGAATTACTAGAGCTGGGTATTGATAATCCTTCCAAATTAAAAATTTATGGGAATTCTGAAGGAATGTTACCCGTTTCAAATATTGAGGAATGTCAGGATGATTTATTTTTAGATGCTATTTATTTTGAGAAGGGCAGTGACGGAATATTTAACCAAAACGATTATATATTATTTTTTGCAAAAGGGCCCAATCAATGGACGTATAATGAATCGGAAGATTTTTACTCCTGTACCAGACATATTTATTCTGACTACAACTACTTTTTTTTAACATCAAATAATAACCCAAATGAAGAAATAACAACACTAAGCAGCTCATCACAGCCAATAAATGAAACGATAACAACCTTTACAGACAATATCCATTACGAAAATAACAGTATAAACTTAATTGAATCGGGACAGTTATGGTTTGGCGAAACCTTTGATGTTACAACGAGCTACTCTTTTGATTTTGATCTTCCCAACTTAATAAAAACAGAACCAATAAAAATAAGAACATCCCTGGCGGCCCGTTCTTCCTCTAACTCTTCGTTTACTATAAAATCAGGAGCACAAACTATTGCTACGCCTCCATTTGATCCAGTAAATATGAGTTCATATACATCAACATATGCGGTTAAAAATATTATTACCGAAGATTTTTCAAGCAATAATGAAGATTTAACAATAACAATAGACTACAATAAACCATCACCATCGTCTAAAGGATGGCTCGATTACATAACCCTTAATGCCCAAAGGCAACTAATTATGTCAGGAGATCAATTGCCATTTAGTTATTTTAATGCCGATGTTGTAGAAAAAACAATAGAATTTCGTATTCAAAACGCTTCTGAAGCTACAAAAATATGGAAAGTTAATACTCCTACAACACCAATAAATCTTGAAAAACAAAACGTTGCATCTAATACAATTTCTATAAAAGTAATGGTTGAGCCTGGATTAAATGAGTTTATTGCTTTCAATCCGGAAAACTCATTAAACCCAACATTGGTTGGTTCTGTCTCTAATCAAAATCTACATGCTTTAGGCCATCGCGACATGATTATTGTTACTCATCCCGATTTTATCAGTCAAGCACAAAGCATTGCTGATTTACATTCTTCAGAGGATGGATTGTCGGTAGCTATAACAACTCCTGAACAAATTTTTAATGAATTTTCATCCGGAACACCCGATGCAGCAGCCATTCGAAATTTTGTTCGAAGGATCTACCAAAGGGCAACGACTACAGATACCCTTAAATACTTACTTCTTATGGGCGATGGATCATACGATCATAAATCAATTACTGCAGAAAATATAAACTATGTAATGACCTACCAATCAGAAAACTCGTTAACACCAACCTCATCATTTGTTACCGACGACTTTTTTGGTTTGCTTGATGCCACTGACAATATTGAATTATCCAACTCAGGATTAGTAGATATTGGAATTGGCCGATTACCTGTAAAATCAGCACAAGAAGCTCAACAAATGGTAGATAAAATTTACAACTATTCTGATTTCAACAACAGAGGGGATTGGATTAACTCAATGAGTTTCATCGGAGACGATGAAGATAATAATATCCATATGCGCGATGCTGATCGCATTGCAGTAAAAGTTGACACCACATATCCTCATTTTTTTATTAATAAAATTTATCTTGATGCCTATCCTCAACAAAAGACAGCGGTTAGCGAAAGTTATCCTGAAGTTAGCCGATTAATAAATGAGCAAATTAATAATGGGATTTTAATTTTTAATTACACTGGACATGGAGGTGAAAATGGATTGGCACATGAACGAATATTAACCATCGATAATATCAACTCATGGAAAAATAAAAACAAACTAGCTGTATTTATGACAGCAACCTGCGAATTTAGCCGATTCGATAATCATAAGTACGTTTCTGCCGGCGAAAGAGTTTTACTTAATCCAAATGGAGGTGGTATTGCTTTATTTTCTACTACACGATTAGTTTACTCAAGTCCCAATTATACATTAAATAAGAATTTTTTCAATCATGTATTTGAAAAAGATTATAAAAATAATTATCATACCCTGGGTGATGTCATGCGATTAGCGAAAAACACTTCAGGAACAGAGAATAATAAACGGAACTTTACCCTTTTGGGCGATCCAGCATTAAAAATACCTTTGCCAAATTATACCATAATTACCGACTCAATAAATCACAAGAATGTCTTACATAACACAGACACCTTAAAAGCCCTTAGTAAAGTTACTATACACGGGCATATTGCAGACGAAATAAACAATATTATAATCAATTATAATGGATTAGTTTATCCGATGGTATTGGATAAAAAAAGAACCATTACCACTTTAGGAAATGATGGAGGAATACCCATGGATTTCCAAACACAAAATAATATCCTTTACAAAGGAAAAGCCAGTGTTACCAACGGACGCTTTCAGTTTAGCTTTGTGGTTCCCAAAGACATTTCGTACAATTATGATAACGGAAAAATAAGCTATTACTCCCTTAGCTCTTCTTCTGATGCCAAAGGTTATTTCAACGATTTTATCATCGGCGGGACGGATAATTCGGCTCCACCCGATAATGTCGGGCCTCAAATAAAATTATATATGAACGATGATAGCTTTGTTTCGGGTGGTGTTACCGACCAATATCCAGTATTATATGCCATTTTATCCGATAGTAGTGGAATAAATACTGTTGGAAATGGGATTGGCCATGATATTACAGCTATACTGGATAATAACACAAGCGAAATACTGGTTCTAAACGATTATTATGAATCAGATGTAGATGACTATCAAAAAGGAAAAATTGAATATTTATTTAACAAACTGGAAGAAGGAGAACATCAACTAAAAGTTAAGGTTTGGGATGTTTATAATAATTCATCCGAAGGGGTACTGGATTTTATGGTTGCGGAGTCGGAAAAACTTGCCATAAAAAATTTACTGAATTATCCGAATCCATTTACCGATCAAACTGCTTTTTATTTTGATCACAACCGACCCAATGAAATGTTGGAAACAATGATACAAATTTTTACCGTTACCGGTAAACTAGTAAAAACAATACACGCTACAATAAATTCAAGTGGATTCCGTTCTGATCCTATATATTGGGACGGGTTGGATGATTTTGGTGATAAACTAGGTAGAGGTGTATATATTTACCAGCTAAAAATTAGAACTTTAGACGGAGAAAACGTAACCAAAATCGAAAAACTAGTAATACTCAAATAATTTATTTTTTATTGTATAACAGCAAATAATTTTATATTTGCATCGCTTATTTTTAAGAACTTAATGATGAAAAAAATATTAACGGCAGTAACTTTTTTAATGCTATTTTCAGGAATAATTTCAGGCCAAACCATAGACAAAAAAGATTTAGTTGGCTCTAATAATCCCCTCGAATATTCCGCTTCGTTTTTAACCATTGCACCGGATTCACGTGCAGGAGCTATGGGAGATGTCGGCGTGGCATTATCTCCGGATTATAATTCTATGCACTGGAATCCTGCTAAATATGCATTCATTGAAAGTGATATGGGTGTTGCTGCATCGTATACCCCATGGCTCAGAAATTTAGTTAATGATATTAACCTGGGATATGTTTCATTTTACAAGAAATTAGATAATGTACAAACGGTAGCCGCAACATTGCTTTATTTTGATTTGGGCGATATTCAGTTTACCAACGAATCGGGGGAATATAACGGACAACATTCTCCTTATGAATTATCTCTTGACGTAGCCTATGCAAGAAGTTTCTCTGATAAAATTTCCGGAGGTATTGCGTTTCGGTATATTCGTTCGGATATTACCGGGGGCGCCCTGGTTGGTGACATGGAAACAAAAGCAGGAAATGCTGTTGCTGCAGATATCTCAATGTATTATGTTAATGATGATTTGAGATTAAACGATAATAATGCAACATGGTCTGCCGGGATTAATATTTCAAATATTGGTTCTAAAATTTCGTATACCGAAATTGAAAAAGACTTTTTACCTGCTAATTTAAAAATTGGAACAGCACTTAAATATGATATGGACGATTATAATTCGTTAACCATTGCGTTGGATTTAAATAAATTTCTAGTGCCTACCCCTGAATATGCATTAAATGACAGTATTCTATTCGGGAAAATTTCTGATGTTTCGGTTGCCAAAGGAATGATTCAATCGTTTTATGATGCCCCGGGTGGATGGGAAGAAGAATTACACGAAATTAAATACAGTGTGGGAGCTGAATATTGGTATGCCAATCAATTTGCCGTGCGTGCCGGATATTTTCATGAACATCAAACCAAAGGAAATAGAAAATATTTTACCGTGGGTGCAGGATTAAGGCTTAATGTTTTTACCATAGATTTTTCTTATCTTATCCCACTAAAACAAAACAACCCGCTGGTAAATACCGTCAGATTTACCTTAGGCTTAGATTTTCAGGCTTTTAGAGAACAACAAAACAACTAATAGACATGGATTTTCGTATCGGTTACGGATATGATGTACATCGCCTGGACGAAGGACGAGAACTAATACTGGGAGGTATAAAAATTCCTCATGATAAAGGATGTGTTGCCCACTCCGACGGTGATGTTTTAATCCATGCAATATGTGATGCACTTTTAGGAGCGGCAGCTTTACGCGATATTGGATACCATTTTCCGGATACGGACAACCAGTATAAAAATATCGACAGTAAAATTTTACTTAAAAAAACCATTCAAATTTTACATGATAATGGTTACTCTTTAGGAAATATAGATTCAACCATTTGTTTGCAAAAACCAAAAATACAGGATTTTATTCCTGAAATGATTCAAACCATAGCCTCTGTCATGAATGTTGCTAAAAATAAAATATCAATCAAAGCGACTACTTCTGAAAAGCTTGGCTTTATTGGAGAAGAAAAAGGAATTGCTGCTCATGCTATGGTGCTTATCGAGAAAACACCTTAATCCAACATTTTTATTATTCCCATATTTTTTATATCTTTCAGCTAAATTTTAATTTGTTAAAGAACAATTAATCAGTCAATTATATCAGAAAAAATACAATAAAGCATGAAGAAAACACTTGTGCTAGGGACAAGTCCTAACCCTATAAGATTTTCACATAAAGCTGTAAAAAGCTTGGTTAGACATGGACACGAAGTAGTTCCCATCGGTAATCGTGAAGGTGATATTATGTGGCAAAAAATTATTGTTGGAAAACCCAAGATCAAAGACATCCATACGATTACAATTTACTTAAACCCTAAAAATCAAAAAGAATACTACAAATATATTTTTAGCCTTAAACCCAAACGAATTATTTTTAATCCTGGATCTGAAAATCAAGAACTCATAGAACTTGCCATGCAAAAAGATATTGATGTTACCATTGCCTGTACCCTAATTATGCTAAACAACAATCATTATTAATGATAACAAACATTACTAATTTTGAACAATTTAATGCAGCTAAAAAAACAAAGGCTGTTTAATATACTTCTCACACGAAAAATGCAATGTCTGTAAAGTATTAAAACCTAAAGTACATCAACTACTTACAGATTTTTTTCCAAAAATAAAAATGTTTTACTGCGATACCGAATTATATCCAGCAATTGCAGCACAAAACGCTATCTTTACAGTTCCTACCCTCATTATTTTTTTGGATGAAAAAGAATTTTTTCGCAAAAGCAGAAATATTGGACTACAAGAATTAAAAAACGATCTTGATCGACCCTATTCAATTATGTTTCAATAATTCAACTTTGTTTTGTAAAAAATTTCTAAGAATTTATCCGTAGTTTTTTACAAATATTTGTAACTTTCTTTCACGTAAAATTTTATGTAATTGGCTGACAATGAAAAAATATTTAAACAATATTTTTAATCGTAAAAAGCATAAGAAGGAAAAAAAATCCACAGATGATTTTCATGAACCACCCTCAGGACTCCAAAATTTTCTTTTAGAGTTAGGTGGCTTAAGCCGATTTACAGGCAATTTTTTCAGAGAACTATTCAGCTACCCTTTCGAAATTAAAGAATTCTTAAAACAGTCATACCGGATGGGGTTAAGCACCTTACCGCTAATTGGCATTACTGCATTTATTATGGGTTTAATATTAACCCTACAATCACGCCCTGTACTGGTTGATTTTGGAGCAGAGTCATGGCTTCCCGGAATGGTTTCTGTTTCCATCGTTCGAGAAATTGGCCCTGTTATTACGGCATTAATTTGTGCCGGAAAAATAGGTTCAGGAATTGGTGCTGAACTAGGATCTATGCGTGTAACCGAACAAATTGATGCCATGGAAGTTTCCGGAACAAATCCCATCAAATATTTAGTAATAACTCGCGTATTAGCAACTACATTTATGATCCCTATCCTGGTTTTTTATTCCGACGCAATTTCTTTTTACGGATCCTATGTCGCCGTTAATATGCACGGATTTATTTCTCTACAACTTTTTATTACACAAGCTTTTGAAACCTTGCATTATTTTGATATTGTTCCGGCAACCATCAAAACATTTTTTTTCGGATTTGCTATTGGTATCATCGGTTGCTATAAGGGATATTATTCTATTAATGGAACCGAAGGTGTTGGACGTGCGGCAAACTCAGCTGTGGTAATATCATCGCTGGTAATTTTTATTATCGATTTAATTGCCGTTCAATTATCGGAAATAATTCATATTTTCTCAATATAAGATGGAAAATAATAAAGACATATTAAATAACACGAATAACAATTATGTAGTAGAGATTGAGCATTTGCAAAAATCATTCGATGGAAGAATGATTCTAAAAGATATTAACTTAAAGGTAAAAAGAAGCGAGAATGTAGTAATCCTGGGAAAATCAGGTATAGGAAAATCAGTATTAATAAAATGTATTGTTGGTTTAATTTATCCGGATAAAGGTTCGGTAAAAGTTTTTGGGAAAGAAGTAACCCAAATGAATCATAAAGAGTTAGATGAAATGCGTACTCGTGTAGGATTTATTTTCCAAAGCAATGCATTGTACGATTCAATGACCGTTCGCGAAAACCTTGAATTTCCATTACGAAGGAATAAAATCATTCATGACAAAAAAGAAATTGACCAACTAGTTTACGAAGCCCTTGAAAATGTAGGATTAACAGATGCTATCGATAAAATGCCTGCAGAATTATCTGGAGGGATGAGAAAAAGAATTGGCCTTGCCCGAACGCTAATTCTAAAGCCGGAAATTATTCTTTACGATGAACCAACAACCGGATTAGATCCACTAACCTCAAGAGAAATAAGCAAATTAATCAATACTATTCAAAATAAATACAATGCATCATCTATTATTATTACACACGATCTCGAATGTGCCAAAAGAACATCCAATCGAATATTAATCTTGCAAGATGGGATTTTTTATGCTGAAGGAAGTTTTGACGATCTTAAAACGAATGAAGACCCGTTTGTTAAATCATTTTTTGTAACCGTTTAAAATCTTTAAGCCATGAGTAATACAAAACATAATAATATTAAATTAGGATTATTTGTCGGGTTAGGCGCCTTGATTTTTATCCTGGCCATCTATTATATTGGCAGCCAAAGTAATATTTTTGGACGTAATTTTACCGTAAGTGGTGTATTTAATGATATAAGCGGATTAAAAATAGGAAATGATGTTCGCTTTTCCGGGATCAATATCGGAACAGTTTCTAAAGTAGAGATTATTAATGATTCGCTGGTAAGAGTTGATCTTTCGGTTCACAATAATATAAGAAAATTTATCCGCGAAGATTCAAAAATGGAAATTGGTTCGGAAGGGCTAATGGGAAATAAAATTGTAAACATATATAGTGGCAGCAGCCACAAAAAGGTTATTGAAAACGGAGACTATCTGGAAACCATAGAGGTTGTTAATATTGATAACATTATAAAACAAATTAACACATCAAGCCAAAATACCACCAGAATTACAGAAAATCTTGCAGAAATTACCGATAAAATAAATCGTGGAGAAGGAATTTTCGGCAAAATATTTGCTGATGAAGTATTCTCTAAAAACATAAGTTCAATAGCCTCAAACACAGCCCATTTAACCGAAAAATTTGCCACAATAACGCATAAAATAAATCATGAAGAGGGTACTATTGGGAAACTATTATCAGACACATCCTTAGCTAAAGAGGTTGAACTTGCAGGCATTAATCTTAGAACATCAACGGATAATTTAGTAGCTATAACTGATCAGGTGAAAAAAGGCCAGGGTTTATTTGGTGAAATTTTTACCGATACAACGTTTACCAGTTCATTAAGTAAATCAAGTAAAAATCTTGCTTATACTACCGATAAAACAAAAACAATTTCCGATAATCTGGAGAAACTAACCTTACAGGTAAATGAAGGACAAGGATTAATAACTAAATTATTATTTGATACGGCTTTTGCCGACAGTGTTGAAGTTACAGTTAACAGTATTAATAAAAGTGCTGCAGAAATTGAAGAAGCTGCAGCAATTATTAAACGAAACTGGCTATTAAGATTATTTTCGAAAAAAGAAAAGAAGAAATAGAATTAGTCTTTCAAAGGTTTGTTTTCGTTCATAAAAAAATTGTGGCACGATTATGGGTCGTGCCACAAAAATTATGGGTAGCATATTTTTAAAAAAGATTATCCAATAAATTATCGTCAGCGATATGAGGTAACGTTACGTTCAATTCGGGAGTTCGTTCCATTTCGCGTTGAATAGCAAAAATTGCGCCATCATTTCTTGCCCAGCTTCTACGTGTAATACCATGATTTACATCCCAATATAACATCATCTTTAATCTACGCGAAGCCTCCTTGTTACCATCCAATACCATTCCAAAACCACCATTAATAACTTCGCCCCATCCTACACCGCCACCATTATGGATAGAAACCCAGGTAGCACCACGGAACGCATCGCCAATTACATTCTGAATAGCCATATCTGCTGTAAATTGTGAGCCATCATAAATATTAGAAGTTTCGCGGAAAGGTGAATCGGTTCCTGAAACATCATGATGGTCACGGCCTAGAACCACAGGGGCCGATATTTTTCCTTCTTTAATGGCTTGATTAAAAGCTTCGGCAATTTTTATACGTCCTTCGGCATCGGCATATAAAATACGGGCTTGCGAACCAACCACCAGCTTATTTTCTTTAGCACCTTGTATCCAACGGATATTATCTCTCATTTGCTGGGTAATTTCATCAGGTGCTGTTGCTGCGATCTCTTCCAACACCTGCATCGCAATTTTGTCGGTTGTATCGAGATCTTCAGGTTTCGACGATGTACAAACCCAACGGAAAGGGCCAAATCCATAATCGAAACACATGGGCCCCATAATATCTTGCACATACGATGGATATTTAAATTTACCATCATCTTTTAAAATATCGGCTCCTGCCCTGCTCGCTTCCAGTAAAAAAGCATTTCCATAATCGAAAAAATACATTCCTTTGGCAGCCAGTTTATTAATAGCTTCAACCTGCCTCTTCAACGATTCATGTACATGCTTCTTAAATTCTTCGGGCTTTTCGGCCATCATCTTATTGGATTCGTCATACGTTAATCCGACAGGATAATAACCACCGGATAATGGATTGTGCAAGGAAGTTTGATCAGATCCTAAATCAATCTTAACATCTCTTTCAACAAGCCGCTCCCATAAATCAACAATATTTCCAAGGTACGCAATGGATCGCGTTTTTTTATTCTTTTTATAATCCAAAGCCATATCAATGGCTTTATCCACATCATCGGTAATCTCATCAACCCAGCCTTGGTCGTGGCGCTTTTGGGCAGCTTTAGGATTTATTTCAGCAGTAATACTAACTACTCCTGCAATATTACCAGCTTTGGGCTGGGCACCGCTCATTCCACCCAACCCGGAAGTAACAAAAATTTTCCCTTCAAGCCCTTCACCCGGTTTGCTTATTTTGCGTCCGGCATTTAATACAGTAATAGTTGTTCCGTGCACAATTCCCTGGGGGCCGATATACATAAACGAACCAGCAGTCATTTGGCCGTATTGAGTAACACCAAGAGCATTAAATCGTTCCCAGTCGTCGGGTTTTGAATAATTTGGAATCATCATTCCATTGGAAACTACTACGCGTGGTGCATCTTTATGCGATGGAAATAATCCGACAGGATGGCCGGAATATAAAACCAGGGTTTGTTCATCGGTCATCTCGGCCAGGTATTTCATGGTTAATAAGTATTGAGCCCAGTTTTGAAAAACAGCACCATTTCCACCATAAGTTATTAACTCGTGCGGGTGCTGTGCAACCGCATAATCTAAATTATTGCTTAACATAAGCATAATGGCTGCTGCCTGGTGGCACTTTGCCGGATAATCATCAATCGATCGGGCATAAATTTTATAATCTGGACGGAAGCGGTACATATAAATACGTCCATACTTTTCCAGCTCTTCAGCAAATTCTTTAGCTAAAACCGGATGATGTTTTTTATGAAAATAACGCAATGCATTTTTTACAGCAAGTTTCTTTTCTTCTCTGCTTAAAATATCCTTACGTTTTGGCGCATGATTTATTTCAGGGTCATATGGTTTAGGTTCAGGTAATTCATCTGGAATACCTTGTAATACAAACTTTTGAAATTCCTCTTTATTCATTTTATCTAAAATTTTATATATTATTAATATTTTTAATTATTTTAAACGTTTTACAAAATTACAAATTAAGATTTTAGGAAGAAAGATAAATCTTATGATATAGCAAAAGAACATGACAAAATTACGGAAACAATGATTAGCATGTTTTTTGTAGTATCTGATTTTGTCATTAAAAAATCATAACTTTAACCTATCAAATAATCAAAAAAAAAAGAAAAATGAAAAAAAAATGGACTCCAATAATTATTACCATTGCTGTAATACTAATAACCATTATTAGTATTGTTTCATGGATGAACAGAACTTATGATAAAGCGATAATTTTGCAAGAAGAAGTGGATAAAGCCTGGGGAGATGTTGTTTCTCAATATCAAAGAAGAGCTGACCTGATTCCAAATCTTGTAAATATTGTAAAGGGTTATGCCGAACATGAGCGGGAAACGCTTACAGAAGTTATCGAGGCTCGTTCAAAAGCCACATCAACTACAATAGATGCCAACAATTTAAACACTGAGAATATGAAGGCATTTCAACAAGCACAGGGCAATTTAAGTTCTGCATTATCAAAACTAATGGTCGTAGTTGAACGCTATCCCGATTTGAAAGCCAATCAAAACTTTTCTGAATTACAAGCTCAACTGGAAGGCACAGAAAATAGAATTTCAGTTCACCGAATGAAATATAATGAAAGTGTTCGAAACTTCAACACGCATATCAGAGGTAAATTTAGAAAATGGGCTTTAAATGTTTTCGGTGAAGAAGATGAATTTACAAAAAGAGAAATGTTTGAAGCAGTAACACAAAATGCTGAAGAAGCACCAAATGTAGAATTTTAATTATGAAAGCAGCTGATTTTTTTACCACAGAACAAAAGAAACAAATTACCGATGCCATTAAAGAAGCCGAACGAAATACTTCGGGTGAGATAAGAGTACATGTGGAGATGGATTGCAAAGAAGATGTTTTAGACCGAGCTGCATTCTGGTTTGAAAAACTAAAAATGCATAAAACCGAATTAAGAAACGGGGTGCTCTTTTATCTTTCGATTAATGACCGAAAATTTGCTATTTTAGGTGATGCAGGAATTAATGCAGTAACACCGGATAATTTCTGGGATGAGATTAAAGAAGCCGTTATTGGCCATTTTAAAAAGGATGAATATGCACAAGGATTAAGTAAAGGCATTAAAATGGCCGGACATGCTTTACAAGAACACTTCCCTTATCAGAAGGATGATATTAATGAATTATCAGACGATATTTCGTTTGGAAAAAAAGATTAATTATGCAAACAATAAAAAACAACGTTTTAATAATAATTCTTGCCCTATTTAGTTTGCAAGTTTATGCTCAGGAATTTCCTGAAAAATCAAATCGAATCGTAAATGATTATAGCAATTTTTTATCTGTTGATGAAAGAAATGCCCTGGAACAAAAGCTGGTAAATTTTAGCAACCAAACCTCAACACAGATTGCTATAGCTATTGTTCCCAATTTGCAAGGGTACGATGCTTCTTCCTACGCATTTGAACTTGGCGAACGATGGGGTATTGGACAAAAAGGCAAAAACAATGGGATTTTAATACTGGTAAAACCCAAAACCTCCAATTCGAAAGGTGAAATTTTTATTGCTACCGGATATGGTGTTGAAGGCGCTGTGCCCGATGCAATAGCCAAGCGAATTGTTGATAATGAGGTATTACCCAATTTCAGGCAAGGCCAATATTATAAAGGTTTAGATCAGGCTGTAAATACCATTATTAGTTTAACCAAAGGCGAATTTACTGCTGATGAATATAGAGAACGAACCAGCGGTAACGTAAGTTCTGCCATCCCTATGATTATTATCTTTCTGCTCATTATTCTCTTTTCAGTTATGGGAAGAGTGCGCAGGGCACGCCACTACGCTGTAGGGCATAATTTACCGTTCTGGATTGCTTTAGGTATGTTAAGTTCTACCGGCAGAAGCCATGGTGGTAGCTTTGGTAATTTTTCGTCAGGATCCGGAAGTTTTGGTGGATTTAGCGGCGGAGGCGGCTTTGGCGGCTTTGGCGGCGGAAGTTTCGGCGGCGGAGGTGCCGGAGGAAGCTGGTAAAAAAATTATTACATAAAAAAATAAAACTAAAAAAGGTACCCAAATTTGGATACCTTTTTTATTGCTTAAAAATACATTACCTACTTTTTAAATTCTTCTTCCAGATCGGGATCAACTAATATTCGTCCGCAATATTCACAAACAATAATCTTTTTTCTGGAGCGAACATCCAGTTGTCTTTGAGGAGGAATTTTGTTAAAACATCCGCCACAAGCATCACGTTGTACAGTAACTACAGCCAGCCCGTTGCGTGCATTTTCTCGAATTTTTTTATACGCATTTAATAAACGCGCTTCAATAATTTCCTGAATCGATTTTGATTTATTTTCTAGTTCCTCTTCTTCCTTCTGTGTTTCAGAAACAATAGAGTTTAATTCAGCTTTCTTTGCTTCTAAATCATTCACTCGATCTTCCAAAATTTCTTTTGATTCTTTAATCACCTCGTCCTTTTCTTCAATCTTTGCTGTATATTCTTTAATTCTTTTTTCGCAAAGCTCTATTTCCAATGTTTGGTACTCAATTTCTTTTGCTAGAGAATCAAATTCACGATTGTTGCGAACATTGTCTTGTTGTTCAGAATATTTTTTAATTAAAGCCTGAGCTTCTTTAATCTCATTTTTCTTATGAGTGATAGAATCGTTAAGTTTTTCCAGATATTCTTCATAATTCTGGACACGTGTTTGCAATCCTTCAATCTCGTCTTCCAAATCCTGAACCTCAAGGGGTAATTCCCCACGCAATCGTTTTATATCATCAATTTTAGAATCTACAAGCTGTAATTCAAATAACGCCTTTAGTTTCTCCTCTACAGTTAAATCTTTAGTTTCCTTTACTTTAGCCATATTTATAAATAATTTATCGGATTTGAATTTATTTCTGTCAAATAAACTGCAAATTTAGGGAATTTTTTGATAAGTAATTCATAAAAAAGCTCTTTTGTAACTTGTTCCGATTCAAAATGTCCAATATCGGCAATTATAATCTTATCTTCAGCATCAAAAAACTGATGGTATTTAAAATCTGCAGAGATAAAAATATCTGCACTTTGCTTAATCGCTTCATTTAACAAGAAACTTCCACTTCCACCACAAACTGCAATTTTGCTTATCGGTTTATTAAACAATTTTGTGTGCCGGATGCATTGAGCCTGAAATGTTTTTTTAACTAGTTCTAAAAATTCAATCTCAGGAACCTCTTTTGCTAATTCACCAATAATACCAGCGCCAACTTTATCCAATTTATTATCCAAAGGATAAATATCATAGGCAACTTCTTCGTAAGGATGAGCCTCAATTAATGCATTAATAATTTTATGTTTAAGGTGCTTGGGAAAAATAGTCTCTATTCGAATCTCATCCTCATAATGAATTTTATTTTTTTTGCCAACAAAGGGATGAGTATCTTCTCCGGCTCTAAACGATCCCACTCCTTCCATATTGTAACTACACATATCATAATTCCCAATATGCCCTGCTCCTGCATCAAACACGGCTTTACGTGTTTGTTCTGCATGGCCAACAGGAACAAAGTAAACCAGTTTCATTAAATGATTGTTTAATGGAGCTAGAATTCTTGTGTTTTGCAAATTTAGTTTCTCAGCTATTTTACTATTTACCCCACCCTGAATATTGTCGAGATTTGTGTGTGCAGCATAAATAGCAATATTATTTTTAAGGGCTTTAATAATAATCCGTTCAATATAATTTTTCCCGGTAATTTTTTTCAGTCCGACAAATATAATTGGATGGTGTGCAATAATTAAATTAATCTTCTTATTTATAGCTTCATCAATTATCTCTTCAGTAACATCAACCGTAATTAAAGCACCCTTTGCCTCCTGCTCCTGATCGCCTACAATTAATCCAGCATTATCATAATCTTCCTGAAAAACTAAAGGAGCAAAGGATTCGATAGATGAAATGATCTCACGAATTTTCATATACACAATAATTTAGATTGATTTAAAGGTCTTCGCGAATTTCGAGTAACATTAATCTGATCTTCTTAAGCGATTTAACTGCTTCGAAGTTTTGAGTTGTCCCCTCCTTATTTTCTTTCAGTTTCTTTTTTGCCCCTTTAAGGGTTAATCCCAGCTCTTTTACCAGGTAATAAATCATATGGAAATTTTCAATATCCTCTACTGTAAAGAACCTATTCCCTTTTTTATTTTTTCGGGGTTTGATAATGTCAAATTCTTTTTCCCAATATCTAATGAGAGATGGTTTGACATTAAATAATTCGGCAACTTCGCCAATACTGTAATAAAGTTTTTCTACTTTTTTTTCTTTATAAGGCATATTTCATAATTTAATCTATGTAAATCATTTACATTTAGATCAATAAAATTAGAAAATAATATTAAACAAACAAAGTCATTTTTTAATCCCTAAACAATATAAATAACCATCCCTCGAAGCGATAAAAATCTTACCATCATAAACAATCGGAGTAGACTCAAAAAATCCGGGTTTTCTATTCAACAATACAAAATTATTTTGATCCTCATATTCAAAAAGATATATGCCCCAATAAGTAGCAACGATAAGTTTATTATCTACAAAAATGGGAGTAGAAATAGATGGGCCGGTATGATATTTGAAAATTAATTTTGGGGTATTGTAAATCGTTAAACTGTCAGGCCCCAAAACCTTTGTCGAAGAGTCAATTTGTTGAGGATTTACTACATACAAATACTCATCAATACCTACAAAAGCAGCCAAAAGATTATTACATTCATAATGATCATTAATTCCTACCGATCCTATAACTCCACCTTCCCAACCGGCAAAGTCATTATTATCGGTTGGGAAATACCAAACGACAGCGTTTTGTGGATTTTCATCGGGATTAAGTTTAAAAACCCCTCCCTCTCCTTTTATATACTGCTTTTCTACTGAAACTAAGATACAGCTATCCGATGTAACTACAGTAGATCCATCCATATCTGAACCAATATAAAAATCCCAATCAATTTCTCGGGTTTTTAAATTATATCCAAAAACATGGCCTGACCCTGATGCAACATAAATCCTATTTTTTAGCAAAGCGGAGGACGATTCAGTAACTACATTATGTTTATGGCGATAAACATCATCCATAGTGTAAAGCTTTATTTCTTGATAAATCTCAGGTTGTAACATCCCATCCTTCATGGTAGCATTACGATAATCAGGGTTGAAAACCGTGAACAATGAATTTTCCAGGCCAATGTAGGCAGTATCGTTTAATATGAGGGCTGAACCATCAACATCACGCGAATAACTATGTGTCCACTTCTGATCCATTCGCCATAATTCTTTACCGGAATGATAGGAAATTACCCGATAACTTGGAATATGCTTTGCATCCAGGTAATGTCCCGTACCAAGGCGGCTTCCTTGTAGAATCACCAATTCATTTTCTTTTTTCTTAGCTGTTTCATTCACCCAAATGGTTCTGGTGCCTTTAATTACATCATCAAATTTATATTGCCAAATCAATGCTCCCGTTTCAGCATTTATTTTTTTTAGGTGATGGTCATAAGCACCCTGAATAATAAAAAGTTTGCCCTTTTCTTGTACAAGTAAAGGTTGGCCTGTCCAACCGGCACCTGCCCATTCTTTTGTGCCAATATTTCTTGAAATAACGGTTTCTCCTTTCCCGAGATAATGCTTCCAAACTAAATTAAGGTTATCTGGTGGATTTTCTCCATAATAATTACGTTCCCAATTACCTAAAAATGTTTTAATAATGGGATATACTAAAGAATCATCATTCGTTTTTACAGGTAAGCTGTCGTTATACATTAAATCCAGACTATCAACCTGAATCGAATCCTTTTGAGCATTTACATAAAAAAATTCCCTGTAAGAAGGGAAATCATCATAATTTGAAGAATTTTGTACATACAGTAATTTTTAATCAAATGATTGTCCGCTATTGGATGAAATAAAAATCATCTTATCAAACTCCTCGGGAGTTAAGTCGTTGAAATAATAATGTACAGGATTTACTTTTTTATTGTTTTTAATTACTTCGTAATGTAGGTGAGGGGCCGTAGATGTGCCCGTAGAACCAACAAAACCAATAACATCTCCCCGTTTAACTTTTTGTCCTTTCCTCACGTTAAAACCACTTAGATGAGCATATAATGATTTATAACCAAATCCATGATTAATGATAATCCGTTTACCGTATCCTCGTAATAAATTTTCAACAATCTCAACTACTCCATCACCGGTTGCATAAATTTCTGTACCTGTTGAAGCAGTAAAATCCATACCATAATGAAATTTCCGAATTTTATAAATCGGATGTATTCGCCATCCCCAGCCCGAAGCGGTACGGGTTAAGTCTTTATTTGAAATGGGCATAATGGCAGGAATGCTAGCAATCATCTCTTCTTTATTTCTAGCTAACTCAATAAGGTTATCATATGATTTTGATTGAACATAAAGTTTTTTAGTTATTTTATCCAATCGTTGAGCGGTTTGAATGACCAAATCAGAATTATCGTATCCTTGTAAATCAACATATCTGTTAGCCCCTCCGTAACCAGCCGAACGAACTGAAGGAGGAATAGGCTCTGCTTCAAAAATTACACGATAAATATTATCATCTCTTTTTTGAAGATCAGAAAGGGTTTTCTCAACCAGCTCAAACTGATTAATTAACATTTCATATTGTATAAGTAATTGCTGATTCTCTCGTTTTAACCCTTTCTCTTTTGGGGTATCAAGAAAGATAGAAAATAAAACGTTGTAAATAATTGCAAAAATGATTGTTGCTGTAAAATAGGCCAAAAAACGATAAAATTTTTGTTTCCCTGTAAGAACAATTTTATCATATTTAAGTGAATGATGATCAAACTTATATTTGACTCTTGCCATAAACAATTAAAACTTTACGGTTCAAATATAAGGATTAATTTTAAGATATTAATCCATCGGAGTTCTTCTTTTTGAATAAGTAGCAATCATTAAATCGTATTCTTCCGGTGTAATATCGTTAAAATAATAATTAATTGGGTTTACGGGTCTGTTATTTAATCGAACTTCATAATGTAAATGAGCTCCTGTAGAGCGACCGGTATTTCCAAGTGTACCAACCACATCGCCACGAGTAACTTTTTGTCCTCTTTTAACTTTTATATCTTTTAAATGTGCATAAATTGTTTGATATCCATAGCCATGATCAATAATTACCCGGTTTCCATAACCATAAAAAGAATAGCCGGCTTCAACGATTTCTCCATCACCTGTTGCAAAAATATCAGATCCTTCGGGGCCTGTAAAATCCATTCCATGATGCATGGTTCTTTTTCCTGTAAAAGGGTCTTTGCGCGAACCAAAATAATCGCTTATTCGATTAAAATCCTTTAAAGCAATAGGTTGTATCGCAGGAATGGCAGCAAGCATTTTCTCTTTATTACGAGCATACTCTATAACTTTATCAAAAGATTTGGTTTGAACATATAACTTTTTAGAAAGAATATCCAACTTTTTGTAGGTATTAATCAAGATTTCAGCATTATCAAGATTTTCAAATTCCACATATCGGTTCACACCACCAAAACCAGCTTCTCTCACTGTGGAAGGAATAGGATCCATTTCAAAAATCGTTCGATATACATAATCATCCCTATGCTCAATATCTGCAATGACATGATCTATTTCAGCAATCTTTGCATTTAAAATATCATATTTTGCAAGAATCGTATTTTGATCCTCCACCAGCATAGCTACTTTAGGTGTCGGATAAAATGAAGTATATAGCAAATTAAGTATTAAAGCAGCTGAACCGGTAACTATAAGAAAGAATAAAAACCTAAAAATAATTTGTTTCCGAACTAGCCTAACTTTTTTAAATGTGAGTGTATTAGAATCAAAGTGATATTTGATCTTTGGCATGACTCAAATTATATATTAATTACATTAAAAACTAAAAAAAACACAACGTTAGCGACAAATCTAACTTAAATAAATTAATTTTACAACCCGTAAATATAAAAATTAAATTTATTTTTTTATTTAGTTGAGTAGTTTTAACTGTTTTTAATATAGATTTTTATGAATTCGAAAGAAATCAGAAACACTTTTTTACAATTTTTTGAAAGCAAAAAACATACTGTAACTCCCTCAGCACCAATGGTTATTAAAAACGACCCGACCCTTATGTTTACCAATGCAGGGATGAATCAGTTTAAAGATATTTTTTTAGGAAACAACAAAGCAAATTATACCCGGGTAACCGATTCACAAAAATGTTTAAGAGTTTCGGGCAAACACAATGACCTGGAAGAAGTTGGCCACGACACATACCATCATACAATGTTTGAGATGTTGGGAAACTGGTCTTTTGGTGACTATTTCAAAAAAGAAGCAATCGAATGGGCTTATGAATTCCTGGTTGATCAAATGAAAATTAACCCGGAAAGATTATATGCTACCATTTTTGAAGGAAGTAAAGACGATGGACTGGATTTAGATAGCGAAGCCCAAAAGCATTGGAAAAAATTTCTGCCCGAAAAAAGAATCTTAAACGGATCGAAAAAAGACAACTTTTGGGAAATGGGTGATACCGGCCCTTGTGGCCCATGCTCAGAAATTCATATTGATTTAAGAAACGATGAAGAACGCCAAAAGATAGCGGGAGAAAAACTGGTAAATAAAGATCATCCGCTGGTAATCGAAATATGGAACCTGGTATTTATTCAGTACAACCGAAAATCAAATGGAAGCCTGGAGCTCTTACCTCAGAAACATGTGGATACAGGTATGGGGTTTGAACGGCTTTGTATGGTGTTACAAAATAAACAATCAAATTACGATACCGATGTTTTTCAACCTATTATTCAATCTATAGCTAAGGCCTCCGGAAAAAAATATGGAGAAAATGAGCCGGATGATATTGCCATGCGTGTAATTGCCGATCATCTCAGGGCTATTAGTTTTTCTATTGCCGATGGTCAATTACCCTCAAATGTTAAAGCCGGTTATGTAATCCGAAGGATTTTACGAAGAGCCGTAAGGTATGGATATACTTTTCTAAATTTTAAAGATCCTTTTATTTATAAATTACTGCCTGTATTAATTGAGATTTTGGGAGATGCTTATCCTGAATTAAAAACCCAACAAGGACTTATAGAAAAAGTTATTCGAAAAGAAGAAACTTCATTCCTAAAAACCCTTGAAACAGGCATTCGTTTGTTGGATAAAATCATAACAAGTACAAAAGAAAAAAAATATAATGTGATTCCCGGGAAAGTAGCTTTTGAATTGTATGACACTTATGGATTTCCATTGGATCTAACCGAGCTTATTGCCAGAGAACATAAGTTGGCGGTAAACAAAAGAGAGTTTGAAGAGGAGATGGAATCACAAAAAAACCGATCTCGAAGTGCTTCTGCCCTCGATACCGACGACTGGATTGAGCTTTATAAAGATGAGGTGGAGGAGTTTGTGGGATATGACTTTTTACAAACGGAAATTAAGATTACCCGTTACCGGAAAGTAAAACAAAAAAATAAAACATTTTATCAGCTTATTTTTAATATATCTCCCTTTTACGCAGAAAGTGGTGGACAGGTAGGCGATACAGGTTATATTGAAGCCAATGGAGAAAAAATCCCCATCATCAATACCATAAAAGAAAACAACTTAAATATTCATATCACCCATAAGTTACCGGCAGACCCAAAAGCTACTTTTAAAGCGGTTGTTAATACAAAAAAAAGAGTTTCTACTGCGAATAACCATACAGCTACTCACCTTTTACATTATGCATTGCGTAAGGTATTAGGCAATCATGTGGAGCAAAAGGGATCATTAGTACATCCCGATTATTTACGTTTTGATTTTAGTCATTTTCAGAAGGTAACCGAGGAGCAAATAAAGGAAATAGAGCAAATTGTAAATGAAAAAATACGCGAAAATATTAAAATTGAAGAACATCGGAACATCCCAAAGGATGTTGCTACTGAGATGGGTGCTATTGCTTTATTTGGCGAAAAATATGGAGATACGGTACGTGTAATAAAATTTGATGATTCGATTGAGCTTTGTGGTGGTACACACGTTAATAATACCGGCCAGATAGGATTTTTCCAAATCCTTAGTGAAAGCTCTGTTGCTGCAGGAATTCGAAGGATTGAAGCCATTACCGGTGAAAAAGTGGTAGAATATGTATTTGAACAGATACAAGAACTCCACGAAATAAAAAGCCTGTTAAAAAATCCCAAAAAACCAGTTGAAAGTGTTCAAAATCTAATGGATGAGGTAGCTGAGCAGAATAAACAAATAGAAGAAATGGTGAATCAACAAGCTCAATCGGTAAAAAAACAGTTAAAAGATCAAATTGAATCGATTAATGGGGTTCATTTTATTGGCGATAAAGTAGGGCTAAATTCGGCATCAGCCATCAAAGATATAGCTTTCCAACTAAAAAATGAGGTAGATAACCTTGTGTTAGCTATTGGTGCTGAAATCAATGGCAAAGCCAATTTATCCATTATGATTTCGGAGAATCTGGTGAAAGAGAGAAACTGGAATGCTTCGCAAATGATTAGAGATGTGGCTAAAGAAATCCAGGGCGGAGGTGGTGGACAACCCTTTTACGCCACTGCTGGCGGCAAAAATCCTGACGGATTAGACACTGCTATTCAAAAAGTAAAATCGTTTATAAGCTAACTTTATAAATATCATCGCATCTAAAAGAGGCGGCCCAAAAAGTCAAAAATCGTTGTCATTCCGAGGATCTCGATAACTATTGGGAGACGAAGGAACCGACCAAAGGGAGCTTAACGAAGTTAATCTGTTGATTATAAATTCAAAAAGATTAACTACATTGAGCTTGCACTTCGTGCTGCGGTTCCTTCACTTCCTGCCTGCAGGTTTACCCGCCGATAGGAGGGCAAGCACGGCGTTCGCAATGACTTTTCTCTGACTTTTTGGACAGACTCTTTTTTTATACAATAATTTTAGAGAATTACAGGTATTATCCTATGGCCATTTATCCAAAAAATAAATTTATATATTTGAAGCTTTTAAATCAATCTTGCAGCATATGGAAATTAAACGTACATTTGATCTGCTCGACAGATATCAAGAGTTATATCCACACAAAACAGATGCTCTTGCAGGCAAACAAAATGGGGAATGGATAAAATATTCATCCCGGGATTATATTCAATATGCACACTGGGTTAGTTGCGGATTATTGGCTTTAGGATTTAAAAAAGGAGATAAAATAGCTACTATTTCCAATAATCGCCCCGAATGGAATTTTGTAGATTTGGGTATG
>JAYEKP010000004.1:0-29207 GCA_034661075.1 Bacteroidota bacterium | reverse complement strand
AATTTTGGTAGTTTACTTTTTCATTTTCATATTTGTTAAAAGAAACGGGTTACAGATTTTAAATCAACTAATTTTCAGGTTAATAATTTTGAGAATTGCAAGAATATTTATAATTTTGCGCCTGAAAGTATTTACTTTAACATTGAATAAGGGGACGTAGTCCCCTATTTTGTTATCAATATTATAAATGATTAACAAAAAGCAAATAGAAACTATTATTGACGGTATTGTTAAAGAAAAAAATGCCTATGTTGTTGATTTAATGGTAAACCCTTCAAACAAAATTATTTTAGAACTGGATAGTTACGATGGATTTACTATTGATGATTGTGTTGATGTTAGCCGGACTATTGAGCAAAATATTGACCGAGATAAAGAAGATTTTGCTTTAGAAGTTTCAACTCCGGGTCTATCGAGCCCCTTTAAGGTTTGGCAGCAATACAAAAAAAATATTGGACAAGAAATTGAAACCATTTTAAAAGAAGGCAAAAAAATTAAAGGTGATTTAATAGAAGTTGATGAAGAGGGAATTGTGATTGAAGAAACGAAGAAAGTAAAAGTTGAAGGGAAAAAGAAAAAACAAACTATCGTTGAAAAACATCCATTATCTTTTGGAGATATTAAGTCAACAAAAATTGTAATAAAATTTAAGTAATAAGCAAAATACATTAAATACAATGGAAAATTTAAATTTGATCGACACTTTTTCGGAATTTAAAGAATTAAAAAATATCGATCGAGTAACCATGATGACTGTTCTGGAGGATGTATTCCGCAATTTGCTGCAAAAAAAATTCGGAACAGACGAAAACTTCGATATCATTATCAATATCGATAAAGGAGACTTTGAAATCTGGCGCAACCGGGAGGTAGTAGAAGATGATGATCTTGAAGACGAAAACCTTCAAATTCCATTATCGGAAGCTAAAAAAATTGACGAAGACTACGAGGTTGGAGAAGAAGTTACCGATGAAGTAAAATTGCTGGATTTTGGAAGAAGAGCTATTTTAGCATTACGCCAAAACCTTACCAACAAAATTTTAGATCTGGAAAAAAACAATATTTTTAACAAGTATAAAGATAAAATTGGAGACATTGTTACCGGTGAAGTTTACCAGGTTTGGAAAAAAGAAATTTTAATTCTTGACGACGAAGGTAATGAACTAATCCTGCCCAAAACAGAACAAATCCCTTCGGATTTTTTCCGAAAGGGGGATACGATCCGTGCGGTTGTAGTTCGTGTTGAGATGAAAAATAACAATCCGCTGATTGTATTATCACGCACATCGCCAGTATTTTTGGAACGGTTATTCGAACTTGAAGTACCGGAAATTTTTGACGGATTGATTACCATTAAAAAAATTGTCCGCATTCCTGGCGAAAGAGCTAAGGTAGCTGTAGAATCGTATGATGAGCGAATTGACCCTGTAGGAGCATGTGTTGGAATGAAAGGATCAAGAATTCACGGAATTGTTCGGGAGTTAAGAAATGAAAATATTGATGTCATTAATTTTACAAACAACATACAACTCTTCATTCAAAGATCGTTGAGCCCGGCAAAAATTATTTCAATAAAAATAAATGAAGAAGACAAAAGAGCCGATGTTTACCTTGAGCCTGAAGAAGTTTCATTAGCTATTGGAAAAGGCGGATTAAATATTAAATTAGCCAGTCAGCTTACCGGATATGAAATTGATGTGTATCGTGAAGCCGAAGAAGATGAGGAAGATGTGGGCATTGATGAATTTGCTGATGAGATAGAAGATTGGATTTTAGATGCGTTAAAAGCCATTGGCTGCGATACAGCAAAAAGCGTACTTGAATTAACCAGAGATGACTTAATAAAAAGAACCGATCTGGAAGAAGAGACAATTGATGAAATCATTCAAATTTTTAAAGCAGAATTTGAATAATTTAAATCTTTAATTATAAATTAGCAAATCTTTAAATTATAGATATTTAAAATATAGGTTTTAAAATTTTATGGGAACAGGAAAAGCAACAAGACTTAGTAAGGTGGCTAGAGAATTTAATGTAGGAATCGCTACAATAGTGGAATTCCTGCATAAAAAAGGATTTAATATCGATTCAAATCCTAATACCAAAGTAGCACCAGAGCTTTATGATATTCTTGTAAAAGAATATAGCTCCGACATTAATGCCAAAAAAGAGTCGGAAAAACTAAGTCTGAATCAACTTCGAAGCAAAAAAGAAGCTGTTTCAATTAATGATATTGATGAAGAAAAACAAGATCAGGAGGAAGAAACTGAAGAAGACGATTCATTTACTCCAGACGACGAAATTTTAATAAAAGATGTAAGCAGCACTCAAAAGCCTGTTACTCCTAAAGAAGAAAAACCAGTTTCTGATAGTAAATCTCAAAAAGAAGAAGCAGCAAAAGCTGAAAGCAAAGAAAAAGAAGAACCTAAAACAGAAGCAACAAAAAAAGAAGAAAATTCTTCTGGAGAAGAAAAGAATGCACAAAAAGAGTCTGTAAAAGTTATAGGCAAAATCGATCTTGATTCTTTAAACCAAAAAACACGTCCTGACAAGAAACCAAAGAAACAAAAAGAATCAGAACGTAAGCAAACAGAACAAAAAGCAACAGAAAAGAAAGAAACTGAAACACAAAAACCTGAGGTAGCAACAAAAGAAGATCAACCTACAGAAGAGAAAAAAACTTCAGGTGAGCAGGAATCACAATTATACAAATCCAAAATTGAGAAACTTTCCAGCCCTACTGTTGTTGGAAAAATAAATTTACCGACACCCGAAGACAAGAAAAAGAAACCGGTAGCTTCATCAAACGATCAAAAGAGCAAAAAGAAAAAACGAAAACGTATACATAAAGAAAAAGTTGATCTTGACAATAAGAAAGATAACAAGGGAACTCAAGACAGGAAGAAAGATAAAGAGCATTTTAAATCGAGGAAGAAAAAGAAAAAACAATTGCGCCCTGAGGTAAGCGAAGAAGATGTTCAAAAACAAATTAAAGAAACACTTGCCCGCCTAACATCCAAAGGAAAATCAAAAGGGTCTAAACACCGAAGAGAAAAACGTGATACGATAAGTCAAAAACAGCAGGAAGAACTAAAAAAGCAAGAAGAAGATAAGAAAGTATTGAAAGTTACCGAATTTGTTTCTGTGAATGAATTGGCAAATATGATGAATGTTTCGCCGACAGAAGTTATTTCGGTTTGTATGAACCTCGGATTAATGGTGTCTATAAATCAACGTCTTGATGCCGAAACGATGGCTTTAGTTGCCGATGAATTTAACTATTCCGTTGAATTTATTAGTGTTGAAGTTCAAGAAGCGATCAATGAAGAAGAAGACAAGGAAGAAGACCTTTTACCAAGGCCACCTATTGTAACCGTAATGGGACATGTCGATCATGGTAAAACCTCTTTGCTCGACCATATACGAAAAACAAATGTTATTGCCGGTGAAGCTGGAGGAATCACTCAACACATTGGAGCTTACAGTGTTATACTTGATGAAAATAAAACGATAACTTTCCTTGATACTCCGGGACACGAAGCATTTACTGCTATGCGTGCACGTGGAGCTCAAATTACCGATGTAGCTATTATTGTAGTAGCAGCAGACGACAATGTAATGCCTCAAACCGTTGAAGCTATTAACCATACCAGCGCAGCAGGTGTTCCTATTATTTTTGCTATTAATAAGATTGATAAACCAGGCGCTAATCCTGAAAAAATTAAGGAAGAATTGGCCAACATGAATTACCTTGTAGAAGAATGGGGTGGTAAATATCAATCGCAAGATATTTCTGCAAAACAAGGATTAAATATTGATTCACTCCTCGAGAAAGTATTGCTTGAGGCCGAAATGCTTGAGCTAAAAGCCAATCCTGATAAAAATGCAATTGGCACCGTTATCGAATCCGAACTGGACAAAGGGCGTGGATATATTTCAACTATTTTAGTTGAAGCTGGAACATTGCATATAGGAGATGTTATTTTAGCAGGCAGTTACTTTGGCCATGCCAAAGCTATGTATAACGAAAGAGGAAAACGCATTGAAGAAGCTGGCCCAGCAACTCCTGTGCAAATCCTTGGCCTTAACGGAGCTCCTCAGGCAGGCGACAAATTCCATGTAATGGAAAACGATAAAGAAGCACGTGAAATTGCCAATAAACGTGAACAATTACAGCGAGAACAAAGCTTACGTACACAAAAACATATTACACTCGACGAAATTGGTCGACGAATTGCTATTGGAAACTTCCAGGAAATTAACATTGTCGTTAAAGGGGATGTGGATGGTTCTATCGAAGCATTATCTGATTCATTAATCAAACTAAGCACCGAAGAAATTCAGGTTAATATTATTCACAAAGGTGTTGGCCAAATTTCCGAAACCGATGTGATGTTAGCTGTTGCTTCGAATGCTATTATTATTGGTTTCCAGGTAAGACCTTCGATGAATGCTCGTAAGCTGGCCGAAAAAGAAGAAATTGACATTCGACTTTATTCGGTAATTTACGATGCTATCAATGAAGTAAGAGATGCGATGGAAGGTATGTTATCCCCTGAAATTAAAGAAGAAATTGTAGGTACAGCCGAAGTCCGTGACACATTTAAAATTAAAAAAGTAGGTACAGTTGCCGGATGTATTGTTAAAGATGGAAAACTTACCAGAAATACAAAAGTACGCGTAATTCGGGATGGTATTGTAATTTATACCGGAGATCTCGGTTCACTTAAACGTTTTAAAGATGATGTGAAAGAAGTTGTTTCTGGTTATGAATGCGGACTTAACGTTGAAAACTTTAATGATATTAAAGTCGGTGATGTAATTGAAGGATTCCAGGAAGTTGAAGTGAAAAAAACATTATAATAACTCCTATTATACTTACTAAAAAAGGTGTTCAAAAATTTTTGAACACCTTTTTCTTTTTATAAAATATTCTAATTAAACACCTATTGAATTTCTTTGATCAAAAAGGCGTATACAGGAAAATGATCGCTATAACCACCCAAATATATTCCAGCAGCATGCGTTCTATATGGATAGCCTTTGTATCTCCCCGAATCACGTTTTAAGAAATCTTTATCAAAAACTTTGGTTTGATATAATTTAAAGGTTGATTTATCCTCTCCCAGCAAAGGATAAGAAACAATAATTTGATCAAATAAATTCCACTGGTCACGATAAGCTAACGTTCCATATCCTTTTTTAAACATATCATAGTAAGGATTGAATAAATCGCCGGGATGGGTTTTTCTTTCCGATTTTTTGGCATCCAGATGTTTTATTAAACTTTCATCTACAGGATCATCATTTAAATCCCCCATAATAATAATTTTGGCACTTTTATCCATATTCATAATAGAATCAGCCAATGATCTGGTTAAATCTGCGGCAGCATTTCTTAGTGGTTTACTGCGAGCTTCTCCTCCATAGCGTGAAGGCCAGTGATTCACTATAAAATGTATCTTTTCACCATCTAAAATACCTGAAACCACTAATTGATCGCGGGTACGAAAATCATCCTTTCCTTCAATAGTAAGTTCAGCCGAATGCGTATTAACAACCTCAAAAACGGCCGATTGATAGATCAGGGCAACATCAATTCCTCTTCGGTCAGGCGATTCATAATGTACAATTTGATAATCATAGGGTTTTAGTTGTGTCTGATTCACTAAATCTTCCAGAACCGCCCTGTTTTCCAGTTCAGAAACACCAATAATCGCAGGGGGTGCTCCGGTTAAATCACTTCCAATTTGAGAAATAACTTCCGCTAAGTTTTCTAATTTGGCATAATATTTTTTACTATCCCAGTTGTTAGATCCTTCAGGAGTATATTCCAGGTCATTCTTATCTGGAGTGTCAAGGGTATCAAATAAGTTTTCCAGATTATAAAATGCAACCGTAGCTACTTTATATTTTTTTTGTTGAGCTTTGACTCCAACATTCCCTAACAACAAAAAAGAAAAAAATGCTACTAAAATTGTTTTCGATAGAATAATGTTCTGTTTCATAATGAGTGTATATTAAAACTTTGTAATTCTATAAAAAAATTTCGGAAATTAAAAACATTGTGGTATTTTTATATCCTTTCATAATATGCCAAACTCTATAATAAAACGAATGAACAATAAGCTTATTAAGCAAATAAACAAACAAAAAAAATCAAAAAAAATCATATGAAACAATTAACACTTTTTATTTCTCTTATTCTGTTTTTCACTTTTACTACCCTAGCCCAGACGGGGTCTATAAGAGGGAAAGTTATTGAAAACAGAAATGCAAAACCTTTAAGCGAAGTAAACATTTTGGTTAAAGGAACTAACATAGAAGAATTTTCTAAATCTAACGGAGAATTTTTAATAAACCATGTTCCGGTGGGTGAAGGTTTTTTGATTTTCTCTCATGAAGATTACAAAACAAAAGAGATTCCTTTTATTTTAAAAGATAATGATCTGCTTGAGATCGGTACAATTACACTAGAATATGCACCGGATTACAAAAAAGAAAAAGATGACTTACCCATGGTAGTATTGGATGCTGATGAATTAGAGGACAACGACATTGACCAGGGGATTGGAGGATTACTTCATTCGTCGGATGATATTTTTGCTTCAACAGCAGCATATACTTTTGGTGCAGCTCGTTTCGATATTCGTGGTTTTGGTTCAGAAAATTCTACCGTATTTTTCAATGGTATCAGAATGAATAACCTGGAAACCGGGCGCCCATACTGGTCAGACTGGGGCGGATTAAATGATGCTACAAGAAACGAAGAACTTTTTTACGGAATGGATAACAACAAATATTCCCTAACAACCTTAGGAAGTGGATCTAACATTATTACCAGAGCTTCAGAATACAGCCCGGGAGTTAAAATTTCGTATATGAATACCAATAAGTATTACAATCACCGGATTATGGCTACAGCCTCTACCGGGATAATGGATAATGACTGGGCATTTACCATCTCCGGCTCAAGGCGATGGTCGCAGGAAGGATATGTGGAAGGTACTTATTACGATGCAAATGCAGTGCTTTTAGCCGCAGAAAAAATTATTAATGACAAGCATGCCATTTCTTTAACCGCTTTTGTTACCCCTAATAAAAGAGGGAAACAAATTGGTTCAACACAAGAAGCATACGACTATCTTGATGATAACTATTACAATGCAAACTGGGGATATCAGGCCGGTGAAAAAAGAAATGCCAGAATATCCAATACATTTAAACCTTTTATAGAGTTAAACCATTACTGGGATTATAGTGATAAACTTAAAATAAACTCTGCCGTAGCCTATTCGTTTGGCCGCGATGGAAATACAAGGTTAAACTGGTACGATGCAGCCGACCCAAGGCCCAATTATTACAAATACCTTCCTTACTTCAACCGTGAGGATGAAAATTATACATGGGATAATCAGCATGTAGATTGGGACTTTTTCTATTTTGCCAACCGAAAAAACCTTTACACTCAGGAAGATATTGACGGAATAGAAGGAAAGGATGTTACGTTTAACCGTGCAAAATATATGATCGAAGATGAACGAATAGATCATAATCAAATCATTGCCAATACACATTTAATTTATGATTTAAACGATAATATCAAACTAACCGGAAATATTAATTACAACTGGTATAAAGGAAAACACTTTAAATTAGTAGATGATTTATTAGGAGCCGATTATTGGGTAGATATCGATCACTTTGCCGAAAGAGATTTTGCCGACCCTGTAATAGCACAAAGCGACCTGGATAATCCCAATAGACTGGTTGAGGAAGGCGACCTTTTTGGTTACGACTTTGATGCCAATATCCAGAAAATTGGAGGATTTGTAAAAGGAGATTATACCATGGGTAAAGTAGATGCTTACCTTGGCATAAACTTATCAAATACCAGCTTTTATCGCACAGGCAATATGCGTAACGGTAAATTCCCGGATAACTCAGCTGGTGATTCCGAGAAACAATCTTTTTTTAACTATGCATTCTCGGGCGGAGCTACCTATAAGCTAACCGGACGTCATATATTCACTGGGAATGCCACCTATATGACACGGGCACCATTTTTTGAAAATGCTTATGTTTCGCCCAGAACAAGGAATGTTGAAGTGGAAGGATTAACCAGTGAGAAAATCATTTCTACTGATCTTAATTATATTGTTCGAATGCCAAATTTAAAAGGTAGAATAACCGGTTATTATTCAACCTTTAAGGACCAGGTTGATGTAATGAGCTTTTATCATGATGATTACAACAGTTTTGTAAATTACTCAATGACTGGAATTGATAAGAAACACTTCGGAACAGAAATTGGCCTTGAATACGACATAACATCAACATTAAGTGTACAAGGTGTTGCAGCCATAGGGCAATATACCTATGACTCCAGGCCCAACGTTACCATTACACGAGATAACGATGCCGAAACATTAGGTGACCCAAACCAAACAGTATATGTAAAAAACTTCTACGTAGACGGAACGCCTCAACAAGCTTATTCTGTGGGATTAAGTTATAATTCGCCCAAATATTGGTGGTTAGAAGTTAATGCCAGCTATTTCGACGATATTTATTTAAGCTTTAACCCAGCCCGTAGAACAACCAATGCCATTGTTGGATTAGAACCAAACTCTCCTTATGGAGCAGAACGAATAAATGAAATAACACAACAAGAAAAATTAGCCAGCCAATATACCGTTGACCTCTCCGGAGGAAAATCATGGAAATTTGGTGATTATTACTTAAGTATTTATGCGAACATATCTAACCTGCTTAATAACCAGGAATTTATTACCGGAGGTTACGAGCAGTTAAGATTTGATTACGAAAACCAGGATGTAAATAAATTCTCCCCGGTATATTTCTATATGTGGGGCAGAACCTATATGCTTATATTAACCTTTAGATTTTAATGATTAATGAAAATGAAAACAATAAAAAAACATATCATGAAAAAAATGAATAAAAAATCAGCAATCTATACCTTAATCTTTGCTTTGGCAATGACCATGTTTTCGTGTGTGGATGACGAATTTGATACACCTCCGGGATCTACCATTCCTGTTGGAGAGACTATCACTATCCAGGATGTAAAAACCCTGTTTAATAACGAGGGAGATTATCAATTTACTACGGACCAATCTATCTTTGCTGTGGTAACCATGGATGATAAAAGTGGGAATATTTACAAAACCGCATATATCCAGGACCAAACAGGAGCTATCGCCCTACACATGGACGCTTCGGGTGGTTTATACAAGGGAGACTCCATACGTATTCAGCTTAATGGATTAAAAGTTGGTCAATACGAAAACTTATTCCAAATTGACGCCACCGATGGCAATGGCTTTACCATGGATAAATATATCACCAAATTAGATACAAAAGTTGAAAAAACACCTGAAGAAGCAACAATTTTGGATATTTTATCCGGTATGGATTATTATCAATGTAGAATTATTAAGTTAAATGATGTTCAATTTATTCTTTCGGATACATCAAAAACATTCGCTAATGGAGAAGATCTTGTAACAGAGAATAGAACGATTCAAGACCAGGAAGGAAACTCATTAATAGTTAGAACTAGCGGTTATGCATCCTTTGCAAATGAACCCGTTCCTAATGGTAGTGGTTCATTAGTAGCTATTGTTGGTCAATATAGAAATGATGTTCAGCTCTATATTCGTTCTTCGGAAGAAGTGGAAATGGACAATGAACGATTTGATGTTGTTGAATCGGTAATATCATTTGATAATTTTGGTATACCAGGAAAATTCTATCAATACAGTGTTATTGGCGATCAAAAATGGACTTACGATAGTTCAAATGAATATGCCAAGATGACTGGTTATGAAGGAGGTCAAAATCAAAATGAAGATTGGTTAATTTCTTCTCCTCTTGATTTTACCAACAAAAATAATGTTGTTTTTAATTTCAGACATACGGCTGGTTATGTTTACACTGGTGTTTGGGATGATTTACAACTACTTGTTTCCACTGATTATTCTGGCAATGGAGATCCTAATGAAGCAACCTGGACTGCTTTTACTTTTGATACTCCACCAACAGAACCTTTCTGGACATGGGTTAATTCAGGAGATATTGATCTTTCTGTATATGATAGGGACAATAATGTATTTATTGCGTTTAAATATGTTAGTACTACCTCTGAATGTGCAACGTGGGAAATAGATGATAGTATTGTTCTTAAAGAAGGGATATAAATAAAAAAAAAGAGGGCGTCCAAAAAGTCAAAAATCGTTGTCATTCCGAGGAGGAATGACGAAGGAATCTGTTGATTATCAATTCAAAAAGATTCCTTCACTTCGTTCGGAATGACGTTTTCAAACCTTTTTGGACGGCCTCTTTTTTACATTACAAAAAAACCGGGCTGATTTTACAGTCCGGTTTTAATTTTTAGCAATTAAAAGCTATCTTTTTTAAGCTTCTAATAATTCTTTATAAGCAGCAGCGTCTAATAAATCATTAAGCTCTGCTTCGTCTTTAATACTAATTTTAATTAACCATCCCTCACCGTAAGGATCTTTATTCACAATTTCGGGAGTTTCTTCCAATTTGCCATTAACTTCCAGTACTTCGCCGGAAACAGGCATAAACATATCCGATACAGTTTTTACGGCTTCAATGGTTCCAAATACTTCTTCTTTGTCTAGCTCTTCGCCTTCGGTTTCAATTTCTACAAAAACCACATCACCTAATTCGCCTTGAGCATATTCTGTAATACCAACATAAGCCTCTTTACCTTCAACACGAATCCATTCGTGATCTTTTGTAAACTTTAGATTTTCTGGAATATTCATAATCAAATTATTTTAATAGATTAATTATACTTTAACAAAAATTCAATCCAAAATTAAACAATTTTTCTGAAAATAAAGTTATTCTGTTAAAGTAAATCGAAGACTAAACCCTATATCCGTATTTGAAGTTCGGTAAGCATTACCAATAAGCGGATCGGAAATATTCTGATCGTAAAATAATCGTAAGGTTAAACGGTTACTTAACATATAATCCGCCGAAACACCAATAATAGTCGCTTTTTGTCCTGCCGAAGGCAGCTCATCATCCTCAACCACTTTTCGCAAGATGGTTTTGTTATCTCTAATTTTAAAATTACCCCGAATATTTAAATCACTTTTAAAATTTTCTTGTTGATTTCCAAAATCAAAAATCAGGTTAAAATCATCGAAACGGTAACCAAGGCTAATACCAAACTCTTCGCTTAACACTTCGGTAACCTGATTATTAGTAAAACTTAGCGTTACTGTCCGGTTCTTTTTCATTTCAAACCGTGCCGTAAAGTTATTATTCATCGTCATATCAACATTAATAAGCGGGCTAAATTGTTCATTAATGGTAATACTGTTTACCTGATATTGCGGAATAAAATTATTGAGCTGATCAATGACATAACTATATCCGTCAACCTCTTCGTAATCGGCATTATTGATAAACGATCCCACATTATAGGATGATCGATAGGTATGGCTTAAGTTGATTGACCGGAAAAATCGCTTAATAAAAGGGATATCTTTCAACCCATCGTATCGAACGCTCCAGTTAGGTAGAGGAATCTGATGAAACAATTCAAGCGGGACATTATTTTCATCATAATAACCATATGCTGCCAGGAATGCCGGTGCCAGCACTTGTTGCGACAAACTGCCATATCCATCCATGTAACCCGGTTCCTCGGGGCTTGCCCCTCCGTTATAGGAAGGATCACTTTGTCGTTCTTTGCCCAATCGTTGTGAGATGGTTGCCCGATAGCTTTTAAATTTTTCGTAAGATGCTGAATGATAATTATCGCTGCTGCTTAATTTTTCAAATGCACTTCCAATAGTTAGGTAAGTCATCGAAAAATTACCGGTTATCTGTTGATTATAGGGTTCGGTTCCATATAATGTAGGCATATAATATCGATTATTATTTTCAGAATAACTTCGATTAGCGGTAAGGTCAATTTTAAATCCACGAACCGGTTCCAGGGTTACCCTAATATTTAAATTTTCATTATGGGTCATCAGATACGGTTTATTAAGCGTTGTGTCCTGGGTATACCAACCATTTTGAATGGCTTTTATTGCAAAATCTTCTTCTTGCCAACCTAAAATATAGGGCCAGCCCGGAGCCGTAACATTATTATAGGTTTCCATTCCTAAAAGATTCGTAGAAGGTTTATATCCCGGCATACTCGATCCTTCTGTTATGGTATAAGATAGAGATACATTTTTTATCGACATGAGTAACCTTGCTGTATTCTCTGCAATAAATACGAATGGATTTTCTTTTTTCTCAATACGTCCTTCAACTATAATCGTTCCATTATCAATATCTCTATCAGATCGGAACCGTATTTTACGTTTAGAAACCACCTCCCACTCTCCTTTCACTTCTTCTCCCTCCGAATCGGTAACGGCAACACGGGTAATATCTTCGGTCATTAAATCATGATAAATGGATCGAGAACGGCCTTCTCTAAACCAAACATCAGGATCCTGGTATTCAACATCTTCATATTCTATTTCTTTCCGTGATCTTCCGCGACTGTATTTCTGATTTATTTTCTTCAGAAATCCAACTTTATTATAAAGATTCACCATATTGGCCTGCCCATTAAGCTGAATTGTGCTCGAATTTCGAATATTATTTCCGAGATCATACTCGCTGTCTTTTTGTAGCATTGGCCCAGCATCCCAATTATAGGTTGCATTATATCTTGCATTAACGCTTGTCCAATCCAGTAATGGAATTTTATTTATCGGTACCCGGTATGTTGCATTAATATTATGATGATACTGGGTATTCCGGCCAAAGTTTAAAATATTATTCCACACCGAATCTCTCCAATGTTCATAACTATCGCGATATTGCTTATCTACTTCGCCATAAGGCTCGTCAATACGTGCAATATTCGTAGCCGAAAAATCGAGCTTTAACGAGCGGGTGATATCCCATTGCAAATCGTAATTACGATTCCAAACAAATTCCTTATCATAAGTTGGCTCAATAATGATCTCGGGATTATAAATATTTCTTGTTTTATTGCTTTGATATTTCCGAAACATATCGGTTCTAAAAGAAAAGCTCGAAGGCATATAATTAAAATTAAAATCTTTAATTAAAGCCAGTGCTTTCCAATTAAGGATACCTTTCGCTTTACGGAAAGGAGTAATTGTTTTAGGCCGTGTATTATAAATGTAGGAAAAAGCTCCCCGGTAGTTTTTTAATATATCATATTCGGTGTTGATATCGCGGGCAAAAATTTCTGAATAGGAGTAACTCAACGAAAAGTTTGCCGGATCGTATATTCGTGGTTTTTCACCACGTTTATTGATTTTAACATTTGTAAAGTTTAAACTTTTGCGTTGGGTGTAATCCTGAGCAATATTCTTAATCGAATCTTTTTCAGCTTTTGAATCTGTATTTTTTATTGCCTCATCCAGAGATACATCAGGATCTAAAGGATTATATTGTGGATTAATAAACGATTCGGAATATCCGGCATACATAGGGATACTCACTTGAGCATCGTCAGAGAAAAATTTTCCTAAATCTAAGTTTGTAGAAACGTCGTACTCAACAACTTCCTCCTTGCTTCGTTCATTTATTTTTTTCTCAATACTACCAAATCCCGGGGTACTGATATTACCGGAAAGGTTTACCATACCTAAATCGGCTAATCGTGTTGAAAGACGGCCGCGAGCAGCCCATCCTCCTTCTTCTTTAAAATCAGTCAATCGAAGCTCATTTACCCATATTTCGCCTGATTTTATCATTCCATCATCGGGAGAAATAATATTATTCTGTTTACTCGGATTTCGTACACCAATCATAATGGTTACTACATTGCTTAGGTTTGGATTTCCACGAACCGATAAACGTTTACGATTATCTTTATATACCGAATAAATAGCATTAACAGAAATAGAGGAATTAGCCCGACGCATTTCGTCATTACGTGCTTGTTTTACCTGAACAAGTTCATTCAGAATAATCTCCACATTATTTTCTTCAGGCCAGACGGTTAACCGGTCTAAATCACCATAATTCCCCGGTTGGGTTACCTTAATCGGGATTTCATATTCATAATAATTGTTTTTATAATCGGTACCCAATCTTACAAAAATTCTTAAATCATCATCTTCCAGGATTTCATTTTCAAGGGCTTCGGCATGTACAAACATTTTTAGTTTTTCATATTCGCGCATATCCATATTAATAGTTTTATACGCTGCCCTGGCATCTCCATCGTCAAGATCACGAACCCTGAGTACCATTGATTGCTCGTTTAACTGACGTAATTGTGGGTTTGTGGGGTCAATCACACGATCTACACCTGGAGGCAATACATAGTTATCATTTTCTTCTATATTAACCGATGAAATATCGAGTGTCCCATTGGAAAGTTCCGGTGTAGCTAATCCTTCCTGCCCTTCCATTAAGCTTAAATCATACTTTCGCCACTCACCACGAACCAAATCAAATTTAGCAAACCTTAAGATTACACTATCCGAAAACTCTTTTAAGAGCATTCGCATAAAACGGATAGATTTAAAATCCTGAATACCGCCAATTGTTTTTTCAGGTTCACGAATAGGAATTCTAAATTGATACCAGGTAATATCTGCATTTTTTTCACCATTGGGGAGATTAACATTATGCCCTTTTTTCTTATCCACAATATAATTTTGTCCAATCTCCATTAATTCGGGCCGAAGTTCAACTTTATACTGAAAATAACTTTCGGTTTCGCTAAGGGTTTTATCGCGATTAATATCTTCTGAATCGGGGCTTTTAGTAGCAATCTCAGATGCTTCTCCTGTTGAATTTCCCTCCATGCCATTATATTGCTTATATCGGTCAAGAATACTTAATTGCTCCGCATCATAATCACCTCCTCGATAATAATGAAAATCATCTCCAGAAGGGTCATTCTCAAATTTACCATAAGCTTCATCGGTTAAAACCGATTTCAGGTTTTCGAGATATGCCTCGAAAAAACTTTGTTCATCCTCGTTTCCTAATCCATCAATTCCCACATCCTGATTTTCACGTCCCACGTCGAAAGCTTCAACCGTAAAGTCATTACTGGGCACTCTACCCCAAACAGTAGTATCCACTCCAGTGATTTCTTCCGTATCCGGCAGCCCATCTTCAAAACTTTTTCTGGAATCACGTAAAATATCTTCCGATACATTTCCCAGGTTAAAGTATAAAGAACCTCCTTCGGTATTGGTAGAATCATAAACAAAGGGGTCCATCAACCAAAATTCGATATACTCTACATTGGCTGCTTCAAAGTCGGTAGTAGGCAATTCTCGCATAATTCCACCCCACCTTTCTGCAGGATTTTTTAAAGTTCCATCAGAATTTATTCCTCCAAAAACCGGGTCGGAACCATCATCATAATTATAAGGGCCTCTTTCATCAGGATAATAAGCAACGTTTAAAACCCGCAACGCAGTTGGCACCGTTGTTTCGGATTCTTTATTAGGAAAAATCTCTTTTTCGTAGATTTCCCGCACAAAATGGTTGGATTGTTGCTCCACATCACTTTTAATATGTCCGGGAGTTAACGAATTATTTCGTAAAAATAGCGGATCAATTACATACCAGGCAATCTTCGCGCGATTTTTTCCATAGGCCAAATCATTTAATAAAGAAGACTCAGGAAAAATATCCAGCTGCCCCTGCGGGGCACTGGAAATAACCCAGGTATTAAAACTTTTTAAATCAAGCGATGTTTCGCTCCCCTCAAAATCATCAATATAGGTATTTCCTTCTTTTTCAATGGCTTTGGAATGTCCGGGAATTAAATGAGCAAACTCTGCATCAAACATAATGGATGATGTTTCTTTGGTTTCAAGAAAGGGTAATTTATCCACAAGACTTGTGATAAACTGAGATTCGGTTTGGTAGGCTGTATTTAATCCCCAAATGGTATTCGAAATTGGTTCCTCTCCAAAAGCAACTTTCTGTGTAAGCGGCCGTTCGGTTAAATTTAAGATGGTAGCACCAATATTAAAATTATCGTCAACCTGATAATTCAGGTGTGTTCCAAGCAGCGTTTTGGTCTGAATGCTATATAAAGCCTGACTTTCGAGAGATATTTGTAAAGGAGTCCCTGATTCCAATAATCCTTCATTAATAATTTTTACACGTCCCAAATTATAATCAACGGTATAATCTACATTTTCGGTTAATTTCCGCCCTCCGGCGGTAACCACTACAGACCCCTGTGGAATATTAAATGCATTAAGGGCAATATCTGAACTTGATGCTGATTTATATTCCCCTCTTAATTTAAATTTATTTTTATCAGCTACCAGCCGTGCATAAGTTAAGGTAGTGTCATAAAGTTCCTGAAAAACATATTTATCAGCAATTCTTTGCTCAGCATCTGAATCTCCAAATTGATTTCTCAAATATTTGCCAAAAGGCTGTAGTACAGGGAAAATTACACGCCCGTTAGATGCATTAATTGTAATTCCATTGATAAAATCGAAGCGCCCATCGGGAATGGCATCGCTTTGCTTGTTTAAATTATCAAGGTTAAGCACTTTTAATAAAATCTGTTTTTTAATTTTTCCTTCCGGGATATAGTTCAACGCATTCCCTGTTTTATCATCCTGATATAAAATATCAAGCACAAAATCCTCATTATTCACTTGATATGCACCAATTGCATAAATATTTTTCATCATCAAATCCCAGGTGGGCAACGAGGGTGTCAAATTAGTACCTTTGAGTAATTTTGCTACCAAAAATTCTTCGGATGTAATTCCATCGGTAGAAAAATCCCCAACCTGGAATCTTTGTCCTCCCATATCATATTCATAAACTACCGCTAATATCTCATCGGAATTAAGAGCGGTATTTAACGATATATATCCTAATTGTTCATTAAGTTCATATTCGTTGGGGTTTAATTTTCTTGCGCTTCCAATTTTTTCATAATCCTGGCCTGGCAGATAATTATGAGTACTCCAGCTTTGTAATGCTTGATTGATATTGTTAAAATCTCTGGCAGGCAATTCGGCTAAAATATTATTATAAAGCTCGTTGGTGCTATTGGAAGGGTAAGGGCTAACAATTGTAACCGGATTAATTATATCGGGCTGAGCGTAAACATTATCGCCACTTTCACCCAGGTCTAACAATGCCAAAACATTCCGATTTTCTTCATTATTATTGGCTTTATTCGTAATCCAAACTTCGATCTTGGTAATTGTAAACGGAGACTTAATTACAGGCAATTCTTCCAGGGCTTTATTATAATTATCTTTAAAATATTGTGATAAGAAAAAATGCCTGTTGGCATCATATTCGTCGGCTTTAATCTCAAAATACTGCGTTTGTGCCCCTCCTTTTACTTCAATAACCTTGGTTTCTCCTTTTTGTTGGGAAAATATACTGGAAATAGTTAGCTTTCCAAATTGCAATTCGGTTTTAACTCCAAATAAACTCTGGCTACCGGTAATTAACGATCCCGGTAAAGGTAAGGTAACATTACCAGCTTCAATTCGTTTGATAATCTCATCTTCTTTCCCAATGTATTCGAGTTTGGTTTGATTTTCAAAATCAAAAGTTGCTTCAGTGTTATAATTTACCCCGAGTTTAATTTTATCACCAATCGTCCCGGTGACATTCATCATTATTTTTTCTTCGAAATCAAAAGTAGTTGTTTTTCTAAGATTTTCAGCAATGGTAGGATCTTCGGTACTATTAATATTAACACCAAAAATTAACTCTGCCGATCCCATAGGTACAATATTAATGGCACTACTCCCAAAAAGTTTATCAAAAGCTTCGCCACCCAATCGGAGGTTAGGAAATAACCCGGTTTGTGTATCCTGCGTTTGTCCTTTCGCTCTTTGTCGCCAATAATCGCGTAATAATTGTTCAAACTGATAATCTTTATATTCTTCAAAGGTCATTCGCGAAGAAGGCTGATAATCATGCTCGCCAACTTTTTTAGAAAAAATATACTCATTGCTTTCCGGGTCGTATTCAATCGTATCTTTTATATTCGAAGGACTTGCTAACTGTAACGGAGATTGATTTTTATCTTGAAATATGCTTGATTCCTCAAGAAGATATGATTGCTGAACATTTATTGTGTCTGTCTGTGCGCTGGTATAAAACATCCAGGGCAAAATAAACAATAGAATGAGTACCGGGTATTTAATATATTTTTTCAACAGCAAGATTTAACTAAACTTTAAATCATTTTAAATTCTTTTTAGAGACTCTTTAACTAAATCTTCTACTGTAAGATCTTTTTGCTCTTTAAGAATATTATTGATCAATTTATCTACTTTAGCTTTTGGAAATCCTAGCATAACTAAAGCAGATAACGCTTCGTCTTTAATTGTATTGTTTAAAGTAGAAATTATTTGTTCGTTATCATCCGTTTTTCCTACTTTATCTCTTAAATCAACAATAATACGTTGTGCGGATTTTGCTCCTATTCCTTTAATACTTTTTAATAAATGGACATCTCCTTGTATAATTGCATTTTGAATTTCTTCAGCATGAAGGGATGATAACATCATTCGAGCAGTGTTTGCGCCTACTCCGGAAACAGAGATTAATTGCAAAAAGATATCTCGCTCTTTTTTCTCAAAAAATCCATAGAGTTGATGTGCATCTTCACGAATAACTTCATAAATATATAGCTTGCACTGTTCTTTTCCTGTAACCTGTGCATAAGTATTTACAGATATATTTATAAAAAATCCTATTCCCGAATTTTCTAATACAATATATGTTGGATAAATTTCTTTTATTTCTCCGGTTATAAATTCGTACATATTGCTTTTTTATAATAAACGATAAAAATACATAAAAATTGAGTGCATAAAAATTCTGGTAAAATTATTTTATGTATAGTTTATTGTAAAAAAATCATCCATTTTTAAATTTTAAATGTACTTTTGATTAAATTGACATCTAAAAAATGGGATTAAAAATTAACATAAGCATACTATTGATTTTTTTATTTATTTGTCATATTTCTTTTTCACAAATAAATCAACCCGGTTTTCCTCACAATATTAATCAGCCCAAAAATAATATTCCCTCCATTATTTTACCTCCTGTGGATACAAAAAAATTATTAGAAGAGGATTTTATTTTCGAAGAATCCAGGTTAAAACCTTTTCGATTTGCACAAATGATTGTAACGGATATTTCTCCCGAAAGTTGTGGTGTGTGGGACACGTTAAATAATGGTGATAAATTATGGCAATTAAAAATTAGTTCGCCCGGAGCTTTTTCTTTAAGTGTTGTCTTTGATTATTTTAAAGTTCCTCAAGGGGCAAAACTCTTTATTTATAATCTAAAAAACCATCATATTTTAGGAGCCTTTACGGCACAAAACAACAAAAAAAGTAAAACTTTAGCTATTGCTCCGGTAAAAGGAGATGAAATAATTATTGAATATTTTGAACCTAAGGATGTTAATTTTACTGGGGAATTACATATTTCATCTGTCGGGCATGATTACAAAAACATATTTAACCTGTTGAACAATAATGAAAAAAATTTTGGTGCCTCAGGTAGTTGTAATGTAAATATCAATTGCCCGGAGGGTAACAATTGGCAAACCATAAAAAAATCTGTATGTAAAATCACATTTAATGGTTTCCTTTGCTCTGGAGCGTTGGTTAACAATACCAAAAATGATGGGACTCCTTATTTCCTAACAGCAAATCATTGTATTGATAATGCTTATGATGCTGAGAACGCTATTTTTTATTTTAACTATGAAAGCCCCAACTGTGATAATATAGATGGAGATAATACCCAAACGCTTTCAGGATCAACCATTAAAGCTATCCCACCCAGCAAATCACTGGATTTTACTTTACTTGAATTATCAGAAATGCCACCCCCCGAATATTCACCATATTATGCCGGATGGAGTAGAGATTTTGCTGACCCCTCAACAGTTACATCCATTCATCACCCAAGTGGTGATATAAAAAAAATAACCATTGCGAATAACGGAGCTACCACTGGAAACTTTGGAGGAGTATATACTCCAAATAGCCATTGGTGGATTGAAGCCTGGGATATTGGAACTACAGAAGGAGGATCGTCGGGCAGCCCATTGTTTGATCAAAATCAACGGATTATTGGAGACTTAACAGGTGGCGAAGCTAGTTGTAGTTTTAATTTTAACGACTACTACCAACAACTCCACCGATCATGGCAGGATTATCCTGATCCTGCGCATCAATTAAAAACCTGGCTGGATCCTGATAGTACAGGAATTTTATTCTATGATGGATATTTACCTTATGATACTATCCCATCGCATCTTAAAGCATGGGTTGATGATACACTTGTTCATTTGAAATGGAACGAGATTGTTAACCATGAAAACCTTAACACCTTTTATATTTATCGAAATAATGTAAAAATTGATTCAACAACTAACATATCGTATACCGACTCTACTAGTTATATTGATTCTACATATCAGTATCAGGTAACGGCAAAATTTTTGCCCCCTGATAATAACGAATCAGCTGCTTCTAATAAAGCATATATTAAAAGAGTGGATACTCTATACACTCCTTTTTATGAAACCTTTGAGGATTCTGCCGGTTTTTTTAATCATTGGTACCAAGAAAAAACAAATGATACCGTTGGTTGGGTTATTCAAACAGGAGGTAAAACAGAAGTTTTAGATACTGCTTTTGAGGGTAATTTTAATGCTTTTTATCAAGATAGCAATTCAGAATCATCCAGGTTAGTTTCTCCAATATTAAACTTATCCAATGGAGAACATTATTTACTTAATTTTTATCTTCATAATCCATCAAGTAATGATGAAGTACACCAGTTAGATATTTTATATAAAGAAACGGATTCTTTAGATTGGAAAATTATCCGTAGCTATAATACGGATATCTCTGTATGGCAGAAAAACCAAGTTCCTTTACCCAACTTATCGAGTAACTATCGCATTGCTTTTAAAGCTATTGGATTAAACGGATACGGAATAAGCATTGATAGTATCTCTATTATAGAAGACTTTAATAATATTGATCCTCAAATTCTTATATTGTCGGACACTTTATGTTATAAAGATAGCATTCTTATTGCAACAGACTTAGATAAGTTTTACGATTTACAATGGGATTTTGGTAAGGATGCTGTACCTGAACAAAATATTGGTCCCGGTCCACATTGGGTAAAATATAACACGATTGGGGTTAAAGAAATCTCATTAATGGTGAATAATACTTATGATAAAGTCCAAAGGATATCAGTATATAATATTCCTGAAAAACCATTGTTTACGGTGGAAGAAAATACGTTAACATCCAGTTCAGCAATCAACAATCAATGGTATCTCAATAATGTACCCATACCAGGAGCAACCCAAGAAACGTATACCATAGAAACCGATGGAGAGTACGCTGTAGCGGTTACAAATTTTGCAGGCTGTACTGTTTTTTCTGATCCACAATATCTTGTTGTCACAAGTAATACCGAACACTTTAAAGAAATCATCCAAGAGCAAACAGAAATAAAAATTTATCCTAATCCTAACCAGGGAGAATTTGCTATTGAAATCGTTTCTGATAAAACCCAATTTAAAAAGTACTTTTATAAGGTTTTGGATGTTACAGGTAGTTTAATAGACGAAGGGACTTTACAAAGTAACTTAACCCAAATAAAACTAAAAAACAATCATGCTGGGATCTACTTTTTACAAATCATATCAGCAGAACAAAGTAAAACCTATAAAATTCTAATAAAAAAATAGAGCTGCCTTTTTTAGCAACTCTATCTTCAATGGTGTTATAAATTAAATTACTTCACTTGATCAACAGCAAATTTTAAGGCTTCTTCAAGCAATTTTACATCAGGTTGCTGAATAAAATTATGTTGCATCATCATATCAATGGTGTCGCGGGTTTGTTTAATGTCATCCATTGTCTTTTTAAATACATTATCCCAGGATAGTTCAGTACGAGCCACACCATTCTTAATGGCTTCCGTAGCTACATCTGCTGCTTCATGGGCAAACATTTCGGTTTCATCCATTTTAGGCATGATATAATCAGGATGAATACCATTTTTCTCTGCATAATTAGCCATAGAATAGGCTGCTTTTACAGCCATTTGATCGGTAATTTTGCGTGCACGAACCAAAAGAGCTCCTTTTAAAATTCCCGGGAAACCTAAAGAATTATTTACCTGATTGGGAAAGTCTCCACGTCCGGTAGCCACAATATAAGCACCAGCTTCTTTGGCGGCATAAGGATAAATTTCAGGAACAGGGTTTGCACAAGCAAAAACGATGGGTTTTGTTCCCATGCCTTTTATCCATTGAGGTTTTATTACATCTGGCCCTGGTTTGCTTAAAGATATTAATACATCAGCTCCTTGCAAGGCTTTTTCAACATCATTTATTTTTTTAGGGTTGGTCTTTTGACAAAGATCCCATTTACGATAAAACCGAGGATCTTTTTCTATGTCGCTACGATCTTTATGTAATCCTCCTTTAGAATCAAATAAAATCATTTTTTCAGGATCTGCTCCTGCTTGCAAAACTAACCTTGCAATGGTTGCATTAGATGCTCCTGCTCCGTGAAAAACAATTTTAATATCCTGTATTTCCTTATCAACAATCCGTAATGCATTAATTAAACCGGCAACTGTAACGGAACCGGTACCCTGCGCATCATCGTGCCAAACAGGAATATCACACTCTTCGCGTAAAGTATCCAATACTTTATAACAATTGGGTTGAGAGATATCTTCTAAGTTAACTGCTCCAAAACTAGGCTGTAGCATTTTTACAAAGTCAATAATTTTATCCGGATCATGCTTTCCTTTATCATTATAACTATCAACACAAAGAGCAACAGCATCAATTCCGGCTAAATATTTCATTAAATAAGCTTTTCCTTCCATCACTCCTAAACCTCCTGGAGGAGTACAATCACCATCTCCCAAAACCCTGGTTGAGTCGGAAACTACAGCTACCATATTTCCTCTGTTGGATAATTCAAAAGATGCATTATTATCATCACGGATTGTTGTGGAGATTTTTGAAACCCCCGGAGTATAATATACATTAAACCAGTTAAATCCGTATACACCAGCCTTTGGAAGAGTTTGTATTTTCCCCCCATAGAATTCATGACTTAATAGTGCCAACTGTTTTAAAAACAGTGTTTTAACCTTAGCTATTTGTTCCTGAGAAAAATCAGCAGGAAAAAGTTCTTCTAGATTTTTCAGGGACAGATCAATTTTAGACATGTTACCTCCGTATTTAGTTTATAATTTATGTCTTAAACAATAATCAAAAATTATCTTAAAAAAAATAAAGCTTTTTAGATAATTAAAGTATTAAATCAAAAGTAAAAAATTTTATCCCTCCTAAACAAAAGGATATTAAATTGCAAACTTTAAAATGCATGTTATAAAACATAAACAGAGATTAACTTAGAAGCCAACCCCTATATTCTTTAATAAATTATCTATTCAGAATCCATATCTGATATTTCATAATGTTGCAAAGGATCTTTTGTAATTTCTCTGTATTCTTTTCTATTTCTATAGATATCGCAAGCGAGATAAATAGCTTTTCTAAAAGAATCGGGAGAAGCTTTCCCTTGTCCTGCAATTTCGTATGCTGTTCCATGTCCTGGAGAGGTTCGTATGAAATCTAACCCGGCAGTAAAATTTACTCCCGAATCAAATGCCAATGCTTTAAAAGGAGCCAATCCCTGATCATGGTACATCGCCAAAACTGCATCAAACTTAGTAAAATTGGTGCTTCCAAAAAAACCATCGGCAGGGTAAGGCCCTAAAGCAAAAATATTTTCCTCTTTCGCTTTTTCTATGGCAGGAATAATTATATCATTTTCCTCTGTTCCTATTAATCCATTATCTCCGGCATGTGGATTTAACCCAAATACAGCAATCTTAGGTTTTCTAACTTTAAAATCTTGAATAAGAGTATGATTCATTATTCTAAGCTTATTCAAAATATTTTCTACATTAATTGCTTGCGGAACTTCGCTAATCGGAATATGCCCGGCAACCACACCAATTTTTAAGTTTTCGCTTACCATAAGCATAAGCGATTCTTCGGCATTACTCTCCTTGGTTAAATATTCGGTATGTCCTGGAAATTGAAACTGTTCCGATTGGATATTGTCTTTATTTATAGGTGCTGTAACCAATACATCAATTTTCTTTTCTTTTAAACTTTTTACCGCTTGTTCAAGAGAAATAAACGAGGCCTCACCAGCAATAGGTGTCGATTTACCTAACTCTACACGCACATTATCATCAAGACAATTAATAATATTTGCGCGTTTTATATTTGCCTCATCGGCAGATTTTATATTGTTGAAACTAAAATTTGCAATATTTAACGCTTTACGATGATAGGCTGTCACTTTTGCTGATCCGAAAACTATTGGAATACAAAAATCAAGCATCCTATTATCCATTAATGATTTTATAATCACCTCGTAACTAATCCCATTAATATCTCCATGCGATATACCAACAACAATTTTATCTTGAATCATATATTTGTTTTTTAATAATTTTCTATTTTAAGCAAAATTAACAATTATTCGCTAAGTTTTATAACTGGTTCTTAAAGAAGTCAAAAAACAAGCGAACACCAACACCTGTAGCTCCAACACCTCTATAGTTGTCTGCTTTTGACAAAAAAGCAGGCCCGGCAATATCAAGGTGAATCCAAGGATAATCAACAAAATATTTTAAAAACATGGCAGCAGTAATTGCTCCAGCTTCTTTTCCTCCAATATTTTTAATATCGGCAATATCTGATTCCAGCATTTTATCATATTCGTCCCAAAGAGGAAGTTCTACCATTCTTTCGTAAACATTATTGCCCGAAACTTTTAATTGATTCAAATCCTCATGACTTGTTGACATAGCAGCAATACCCATGTTGCCTATAGCATGAGCTGCTGAACCTGTAAGTGTAGCAATATCGATCACCAATCTGGGGTTATATTGTTTCGCAAAAAGCAACGCATCGGCTAAAACTAAACGTCCTTCAGCATCTGTGTTTTTTACTTCAACAGTTACTCCATTTTTAAATTGTATAATATCATCAGGAACATACGCATTCCCATTGACCCGGTTATCGGTAGCAGGAATAAGAGCTATCACATATACCGGCACCGATGCTTTTGCCAAAGCATATAAAATTCCTGCAACACTTGCTGCACCAGCCATATCCGACTTCATCGTATCTAAATAATTGCCAGGTTTTAAATTCATCCCCCCGGTATCATATACTATTCCTTTTCCAACTAAAACATATGGATTTTTATTGATTGCATTTTTAGGTTTCCAGGTTAAAACAGAAAAAGTGGGAGGATCCACACTCCCTTTATTTACCGTTAATAACCCATACATTTTTAAAGACTCAATTTTCTTCTTATTAAATATTTCCACATCAAACCCTGCTAATTGACCCATTTCCTCAAATTTATTGGCCAATTGTACAGCATTAAGGCCGGCAACTGGTTCGTTTACCAAATCCCGAGTGAAATACATCGCTTGTAATAAAATATTAAGTTGACCGACCTGTTCTTCGGTAATTGGAGAACTTAAAACTTTTATTTCTTTAAGGGGATTTCTTTTCTCCGTTTTATTTGTTTGATATTTTAAAAACTGATAATGGCTTAATCCTAATCCTTCGATAAAAGCTAAAGTAAGCTCAATATTTTCACTCAAATCAACAACCAGGATTTCTTCATGTTTATGCTCCTTCAAATCTTTATACAAATCTCCCGCTGCCCTTCTTAACTTTTCTTTTCGAGAAGCTACCTCTTTATCTGAATCAATAATATATATGTATGACCATTTAAAATAGGAATTGATTTTAACCTGCTTTTTATCTTCGGCAATTTGTCTTTTTATATACTCAAATTCGGTAGGTGAGAAAGGATAGTCTATTAATTTTTCAACATCTGAGGTAAGGTATATTACCGGTAAATCCATTTGAAACGCTTCGGTTTTTGTAATTCTTATTTCCATCATTGAACATCTTTACGTGTAATTTGTAAAGTTAATAAATTTGATTCAAGTGATCATGTTAATATCATCCACAGAATTGATTATTTTTGCATTTAAATAATCATTCAATGGATAGAAATAAACTATATAAAAAGGCACTAAGCTTTAAGTTTTTAACAGTTGACGAAGGGCTTTTGTTGTATAATAATGCTCCGCTAGATGAGTTAATTTATATAAGCAACACGTTAAAACAATATCAAAAACCGGGGAATATTGTCACCTGGCAAATCGACCGCAATGTTAATATTACTAATGCCTGCATATCCCAATGTAAATTTTGTAATTTTTACCGGAAACCCAACGATAAAGAAGTTTATATAACCTCCATTGATGAATATAAGACAAAAATTAATGAACTATTCAAATTAGGAGGCAATCAATTATTACTACAGGGAGGGTTACACCCAAAATTGAAATTAAATTTTTATACCAATCTATTCAAAGAATTAAAAACCCTTTACCCAAATTTAAAACTACATGCTTTAGGCCCTCCTGAGATTGTCCATTTGTCCCGGCTTGAGAAAAAAAGTTATAAAGAGGTTTTGGAAAATTTAATGGATGCTGGATTAGACAGTTTACCCGGAGCAGGTGCCGAAATCCTATGCGATAGAGTAAGAAAAAGTATATCGCCTGGAAAAGCAAACACCCAGCAATGGCTCGATGTTATGCGAGAAGCGCATAAACTAAATATGGTGACCTCGGCAACGATGATGTTCGGGCATGTTGAAACAAAAAGAGAACGTTTGGAGCATTTAGTAGCAATTCGCCAGGTTCAATCAGAAAAACCGGAAGATGCTCCGGGGTTTTTAGCTTTTATTCCCTGGCCTTTTCAGGATGAAAACACCGTTTTACAAAAACAAATGGGGGTTAAGAACAGGGTCACTGCAGAAGAGTATATCAGAACCATTGCTATAGCACGAATTATGTTACCCAATATCAAAAATATACAGGCATCGTGGCTTACCATAGGAAAAGATATTGCACAAATTTGTCTGCATGCCGGTGCTAATGATTTTGGTTCCATCATGATTGAAGAAAATGTGGTATCGTCGGCTGGCGCCGATTATACATTTGATGCAGAGGGCATTCAGACAGCAATCCGTGAAGCAGGATTTAAACCTCAATTAAGAAATCAGCAATACGAGCTTATTGACTATATAAAGGAATAAATAAAAAACGGTTTTGTTTAATTCCAAACAGCTTGTAAATGAATATCAAAAATTAATACTGAATTTGCAGGGATGGTTTCTTGATCGTTATCTTTATAACCCATAGTTGATGGAACAAAAAGTTGGCCTTTCCCTCCTTCATTAAATAATTGCAGTCCCTCTTTCCATCCTTCAATAAATTCATATAAATAAAGAGTAATTGTCCCACTATCAAAAATATCTCCGTTAAGTAATTTTCCTGTATATGCTACAGTAACTCTAGATTGTAAATCTGGCTTTATCCCTGTCCCTTGTTCTTCAATGATATAATATAATCCGGATTCTGTAGATTCTGCTGTTAAATCATTCTCCAGCAAATATTCTTCAATTAGTGCGATGTCTTTTTTTAACTGTGCTTCAGCATCATAATCATCTTCGTCACATGCAGTAAAAAATATTACAGGAATAAGGAAAATAACAATTTTTAAAAATTTCATTTTAAAATCCTTTAAATGTTTGCCTGCAAAGATATGTGTTTGTTTAATAAAATAATTATTAATCCTAATTATTAATTGTTTTTTTTCGATAATATAAATCAATACTAAAAGTAATAATAACTAAAATAATGGTAATTAAAATTGACCCCTCGAATCCGAATTTTCCTCCTGTTATTAAATCACTTCCGGTAATATCATGATTAATTATTGCCTTTGTATCAATACCACTTACTTCGAATCCAAATACAGGGCCCTGAAAAAAGTTCCAGCTAATATGCATAAATATGGGGAACCATAAGTTTCTGGTATGGATATAAGCAATCCCTAAAACAAAACCGGCTAAAATTAAATTAATAAATCCAAGCACAGTAATATTAGGATTTAACCCATGAAAAACAGCAAAGATAACCGCAGAAATCAATAAAGCCAAGTAGTTGTTTTTCATCGAATCCATTAAATTGCAAAGGATATATCCCCTCATTACACTCTCTTCGACAACCCCTACAATGATAAACATGAGCAAGGAACCCCAAAACGCATTGGCATTAAAAGCAATTTCCGTAACAGTAAGATGATTAAAAAAATAAAGAATAATAAACCCTAATCCTTGTAAAATAAAACCAAGTAAAAATCCGGCAATAATATCTTTAGATCTTCCTTTTATACTAAATCCTAAAGAGAGTATTGATTTCCTGTCTATAAATTTTCTAAATATCCAAATTGCTAATCCTGCTACAATTAACGATATAAACTGGGAAAAAACCATAAAAAATAAATTTCCACTACTACTCACCATTTCCTGAAATTCCTGAATTGACAAGCCCTGAATAATTACAAATAAAGCACCGAAAATCATGGTGATAAAACCAGTTCCTATAAAATACATCAGGATAAAAAGTAGAATTCTTAACCAAGCTTGTTTAATTGCTGGTTCTTTATTGATTAATGGATTATTTTCCATCTGCTTTGATTTTAATAATGAACTTTGGAAAAATAAAAATTTTATTTTAAAAGGCCAATGCACTTAATTTCAACCGGATGGATTAACATTTGTCTTTCATCTTTCATTTGTTGAATTTTTCTCACAATATCCATTCCACCCACAACTTTTCCAAAAGCCGCAAATCCTTGTCCGTCGGGATTTCTTTTCCCGCCAAAATCAAGCTCTGGCTGATTACCTATACAAATAAAAAACTCAGAACTTGCGGTTCCTGGTTCAGCTCTGGCCATCGACAAGGTTCCATTTTTATGCAAAAGACCTGTTTCCAGTGTAGTTTCGTGCTTAATTGGTGGATATGGCGATTCTTCCACATCAAAGCCTAATCCACCTTGTATTACTTCAATCTTAATTGTTTTATCCGGCTGATTATCCAATCGAACAACTCTGTAAAAATTTGCACCTTCGAACTTATTATTCTTAATATATTTTATGAAATTTTCACAA
>JAYEKP010000003.1:0-6469 GCA_034661075.1 Bacteroidota bacterium | reverse complement strand
GCAAAGAGTGTTAAATTTGTTTTTATAGCCAATTTATATTTTAGTTGGTTAGTACTACAAAAATAAGGGCTCTTTAAACAAGAGCTCTAAATTGGCTATCTTTTTTTATTATTTAGGACAGATGTGACGTAAAGTTATAAAACTTTTCGACATCTACCTTGTCTACTTTTTCAACTTCCACCGTGATACGAATATCATTAACAGGCCTGTTCCTTTCATCCACGGGCACTGCGGCGATATTATCAATCACCTGAAAGCCACTCATAACCTGCCCAAAAACAGTATATTTTCCATCTAAGTGAGGAGCTCCATTACAATTCTGTATAATATAAAATTGAGTTCCACTTGAACGCTTTTCAGGGTTTTCGGCCCCTCCATACCTTGCTGCACCAACAGCACCACGCACATGACTATGATGTGGATTTATTTCTGCAGGAATGGTTCCCTGAATAACCGAAGGACTATAATCAATCGGCTTATTTCGAGTGGAATAATCCCCGGTTTGAATCATAAAGTTATCCATAACCCGATGGAAAATGATATAATCATATACGCCTGATTTTGCCAGTTTAATAAAATTTTCTTTATGGATTGGCGTATCATCAAATAATAATATCTTAATATTACCATAATCGGTATGTATTGTTATCAAATCATCAGTGCCTCCATTGCTAACCTGGCCTTTACTTGTAGCAGAGAGAAAATATAAAGAAATAAAAAATACCAAACATTTAAATTTCATATACTCTAAATTTGGCATTTATCCAAGAATCATTCCAATAATGGTAGCAGACAATAAAGAAACCAATGTTCCTCCAATTAAAGCTCTCATCCCCTGTTTAGACAAAAACGTTCTTTTGTTAGGAGCTAATCCACCAATTCCTCCAATTTGAATTCCAATAGAGGCAAAATTGGCAAACCCGCATAACATATAAGTTGCCATGATAATGGATTTATAGTGCGTAAAGCTACCATAAACTGCATCCCCTGTAGTTTTTAAAGTTGCTAAACTTGTATAACCCACAAATTCGCTGGCAATTAATTTCTCACCCAACAATCTTCCTAATAAAGCCATATCTTCTTTAGCCACACCAATAACCCACATCAACGGGGCAAATAAATATCCTAAAATAAATTCCAGCGACAGTCCATCATACTGTCCGTCAGTAGCCTGTGCAATAACTTCATTCAGGTTAATCCAGGAACCTACTTTTGTAAAAACAAAATTAACCATGGCAATAAAAGCAAAAAATACAAGCAACATGGCACCCACATTAGCAGCCAGTTTTAAACCCTCAATCGTACCATTTGAAAGGGCATCCAGAAAGTTAGATCCAATTTTATCCATAGACACATTGGTTTCTTTCTGAATTTTTTCTGGTTTTTCAGTTTGGGGCATTAATACCTTAGATATAACAATTGCTCCCGGAGCAGCCATTACTGAGGCTGTTAATAAATGTTTTGCAAACAAAACTCTTTGTACAGGATCATCTCCTCCTAAAAAACCAATATATGCCGCTAACACTCCACCCGCCACAGTAGCCATTCCTCCAATCATAACCAACAGCATTTCAGAATCATTCATCTTAGGTAAATAGGCCTTTATCATTAAGGGCGATTCTGTTTGTCCTAAAAAGATATTCCCGGCCACAGATAAACTTTCTGTTCCCGACAGTTTCATTGCTTTTATCATCAACCAGGCTAAACCTTTTACTACAACTTGTATTACACCCCAATAAAATAATACACTGGTTAAGGCTGAAAAGAAAATAATGGTAGGTAAAATTTGAAAAGCAAAAATCATCCCCATAGAATCGGTATCCATAATAGAACCAAAAAGAAACGTGCTCCCGGCATCCGTAAAATCTAATATTTTAACAAAAATTTTACCTACAAACTCAAAGAAAAAAGCAACAAAAGGAATATAAAGAATACTTATAGCCAGGATTAGCTGTATGGCTAGTCCTTTGCCAATAACAATCCAATCTACATTTTTCCGGTCTGCACTAAAAATCCAGGCTAAAATAATGATAACGACTATTCCTAACAATCCCCTGAGGATTGTAATCAAACTAAACCCAGTTCCTTCTTTTCCTTTGATCAGAATATTAGAATTAGAGATTTCTTCTTCAGCTTTCTGCTCCGTTTGTTCAGATACTATATAATCGTTTGAATCCGTTTCTATTGTAGCAGTATCACTTGCTATAATACTTTGTGGCTCAGTGGTATTTTTTTGTGATGCAAAAACTCCTGCAATAACTATCACAAAAGAAAAAAAAACTAATAATTTTTTCATTTAAGTCAATTTAAATTATTTTACTTATTTTTTTTTTCGTTTTTTTATTTCATCTCGAATAATAGATGCCTTCTCATATTCTTCCTTTTTAATTGCCTCATCTAAAAGAACTTCCAGGGCTTCAATATCTAAATCTTCAAATTCGTAACTAGACATAGATGATACATCTGCTTCAGGTTTATCTGACGATTCATCCGAGGAGGACTTTTGAGGTGGTATTTTTTCTTCACTCTCAATATCAATTACTATTCCTGACTTTTGTAATATTTCTTCGGTAGTATAAATTGGACACTTAAATCGTAAGGCAAGAGCAATAGCATCAGAGGTTCTGGCATCAATGGAAATATTGTTTTTCCCATTGTTACAAATAAGTTGGGAATAAAATACCCCTTCTTCTAAACGATAAATATTAACCTCCAACAAATTAATGCCAAAAGATGTTGCAAAATTTAAAAACAAATCATGGGTTAATGGACGTGGGGGTTTTAAACCTTCCAATTGAATAGCAATAGCTTGCGCCTCAAATCCACCAATAATAATCGGAATACGTCTTTCTCCATTTTCTTCTGTCAAAACTAAGGCATACGCGCCAGTTTGTGTTTGACTATAAGATATTCCCAGTACATTTAACTTAATCTTACTCATAAATAAAAGTCAGGTTTCAACATTAAATTTATACAAAAGTAAATAAATCATTGATAAAATATAGATTTATACTTTTGAACCTGTAAGAAATTGTGCAAGCAAGTATAACAATTAATTTAATTAAAAAAAAACAGGTTGATCTAATAGCGTTATTTTTATGAACAAATAAATTGTATAAATTTATATATGCTATGATTATAAAAAAGATTATTTTTAACTTAGCAACTGTAAAAAAACAAGTGATGAATACGATAAAATCAGATTTTTTGGAAGCTCAACATATATTAAACGCATTTATTAATGACGAAAATAATATCTTAAAAATTCAGTCTGCTGGAGATATAATTATCGAAGCAATAAAGAAAGGGAATAAAGTTATTTCGTGTGGCAATGGAGGTTCTATGGGCGATGCCATGCATTTTGCGGAAGAGCTTACCGGGCGTTTTAGAGAAAATCGTCCTGCCATTGCAGCTCTTTCCATTTCAGACCCTACCCATATCACATGTACAGCTAATGACTATGGTTATGATTATATTTTTTCGAGATATATTGAAGCAATAGGCCAGAAAAATGATGTATTACTTGCAATTAGTACCAGTGGCAATTCTGCGAATGTATTAAAAGCAGTTGAAATTTCACATAAGAAAAGAATGAAGGTGGTGGCGCTAACCGGAAAAGAAGGAGGGAAAATGGCTCAAGAGTGTGATGTTGAAATTCGTGCACCTTATTCCGATTACGCCGACAGAGCACAAGAAATACATATTAAAGTTATCCATGCTCTAATTCATTATATCGAAAAAAATCTTTTTTAAAACAAAATAAACTGTTTATGCTGGTAAAAACCTATGGAAGTGCTGTACAAGGCATAAGTGCTACAACCATTACCATAGAAGTAAGTGTATCACAAGGGATTAATTTTTATCTTGTCGGATTACCAGATAGCGCTGTTAAAGAAAGTCAACAACGGATAGATTCCGCTTTAAGAACTAACGGGTACAAGGTTCCTGGCAAGAAAATCGTTATTAATATGGCCCCGGCAGATATCCGAAAAGAAGGCTCAGCCTATGATCTGCCTCTTGCCATTGGAATATTAGCAGCATCGGAACAAATACAATCCGACCAGTTAGAAAATTATATTATTATGGGCGAACTTTCGCTAGACGGGGGGTTGCAAAAAATTAAAGGCGTATTGCCTATTGCTATTCAAGCCCGCAAACAGGGTTTTAAAGGTTTTATTTTACCCAAAGAAAACGCAAAAGAAGCTGCTGTTGTTGATGGACTAGACATATACGGAGTAAAAAACATTAAAGAAGTGATTGATTTTTTTAATCATGATGTTGAATTAGAAAAAACGGTAGTTGATACTCGAGAAGAATTTTTTGCAAATATTAATAATTATGACCTTGACTTTGCCGATGTCCGTGGTCAGGAAAATGTTAAACGAGCCCTTGAAATTGCTGCTGCCGGCGGACACAATATCCTTATGATTGGGGCCCCAGGTGCTGGGAAAACCATGCTTGCCAAACGACTACCTACCATTATCCCTCCTTTTACATTACACGAAGCATTGGAAACCACAAAAATTCATTCTGTTGCCGGAAAGATTGATGGAGAAACCTCATTAATGACCCGAAGGCCTTTTCGTTCCCCCCATCATACTATTTCAGATGTGGCCCTGGTTGGCGGTGGAGGCTATCCTCAACCTGGAGAAATTTCTTTAGCACATAATGGGGTTTTGTTTTTAGACGAACTACCAGAATTCCAACGTTCAGTGCTCGAAGTTATGCGACAACCGTTGGAAGACAGGATCATAACCATTAGTAGAGCTAAGTTTACCGTAGAATATCCCGCAAGTTTTATGCTGGTAGCATCTATGAATCCCTGCCCCTGCGGATATTATAATCATCCGGACAAAGAATGTGTTTGTACTCCGGGAAATATTCAACGCTACCTGAACAAAATTTCCGGCCCTCTTCTTGACCGGATTGATATCCATATTGAGGTAGTTCCAGTTTCGTACGACGAACTAGCTGAAACAAAACCTGCTGAAAGCAGTAAAGAAATTAGGAAACGAGTAATAAAAGCACGCGAAAGACAATCGCAACGATTTCATAAACACGAACAAGTTTATTGTAATGCTCAAATGTCATCAAAAATGATTCGTACCTATTGTGAAATAGATACTGCAGGAAAAACACTCCTTAAAAAAGCGATGGAAAAGCTCGGACTATCCGCCCGGGCATACGACCGCATATTAAAAGTAGCCAGAACCATTGCCGATTTAGAAGGAACAGAAAATATTCAATCATATCACTTAGCCGAAGCGATACAATACCGAAGTTTAGATAGAAGCGGTTGGGGAAATTAAATAAAAATTTAAATTAATAATTATCAATGAAAAAAATAGTATACTCAAAATGTCCCCTATGCCAAAACCATAAAATAATATCAACCATTTCATTAGAGGATTATTCTATCTCCAAAGAACCCTTTGAAATCTGGCAATGTACATCATGCAATTTTCTATTTACCCAAAATATTCCTGACGAGGAATCTATCGGTTCTTATTATGCAAGCGAAGAGTATATCTCCCACTCAGATACTAAAAAAGGTCTCGTGAACAGGCTATATCACATCGCCCGCAAAATAATGCTTGGAAAAAAATACCGGATCATTAAAAGAATATCTTCCGGAAAAACCCTATTGGATATTGGCTGCGGTACAGGCTATTTTTTAAATTATATGAAAGAAAAGGGGTATCAAACGCTGGGAATTGAAATAAATGAACAAGCAAAAAATTTCGGCAAACAACATTTTGGATTAAATATCCTACCCCCGGAGAAATTACTCAACGGGGAAATCAATGAAAAATTTAAAGTAGTTACCCTGTGGCATGTACTGGAGCATTTATATCAACCCCGTTTATACCTACAAAGAATATCAGAGATATTGGAGAATGATGGCATTCTTATCCTGGCATTACCCAATCCGGATAGTTTTGATGGCAAATTTTATAAAAAATTTTGGGCTGGGTATGATGTTCCAAGACATATCTGGCATTTTACACCTCAAACCATTGCCAGGCTTTTTTCAGCAAATTATACTATAACAAAGTTAAAACGGTTACCCTTTGATTCATTCTACAATTCATTATTAAGTGAAAAATACAGGGATAAATATTTCCGATTTTTACGAGGTATTTTAATTGGTTTGATCGCTTACGCAGCCAGCCTAATTAATATAAAAAAATCCAGTTCTGTAATTTATATTTTGAAGAAGAAAAACAGCTAATTAATCTTGTAAGTACTAATTCAATTGAAATAAATAGAATTATTAAGCATCAAAAACTTTTCCACCAGTTAACAAAAGTAAAAAACATTTTGGTAATGATTTAACAAAAAGCATAGCTGTCCTAAATATTTTTAAAATTAAAAAATACAAACGTAATTACAGGTATTTTGGACAGATTTTTACTATTATTAAAAACGAATCCCCCCATTTAAATAAAATCCCTTGTTTATATTTGGA
>JAYEKP010000002.1:0-29803 GCA_034661075.1 Bacteroidota bacterium | reverse complement strand
TAATATCTATATGAAAAGGTTCGCAGGAAATAAAGATCTCCGGGGTCTAAATCGGTCCATAAGCCCGTAGCTTTGTTAGCGCATAGTGCACCTCGGAAATCTTTATAATTTTACTAAAGTTTTTTTTTGTTTTGCTAATCTAAAGGTTAGTGGCAATTAAAACAGACGAAAATGAGAATATTAAACAAATTTGAAAAATATCTTGTAACTCAAATGTGTCAAGTTGATTGGCACGGTAATTTAAATATCCCAAATCTTTTAGATAATTATCTACAAGGATTAAGAATACAAATTAAGAGAGAGCAGAATACAGTAGAATTGCTTTTTGAAACTCAAACAGTACAACCAGATGAAAATGAAACGACAGCTCTTATTGATAAAATAGGAGGAATTAATCAAATAATTATTTCAACTGTCAACTTGATAAGCTTATTAGAAAAGGAGGGCTATATTGTTTTATTTAATAGTGCTACACAAATAGATAATGAAGTTACATTTGGACAGGGAGCTGTAAACTTACCTTTTGTTACTTACACTTTCCCAGATGAAAAAACCAAAAATCTATTAATAGATTATACCACTAAACAAATAATCCCTTCAACAGAATTAGATGAATACAAGAAAAATAAATTTTTGACAAGAGATGATTTGAAGTTTCGGAAAAATATTAGAATGGCTTGGATTGCAATTTTAATATCAATTGTTTCAACTATTTCAGGATTGTATTTTAGTGTTCATAATACTTATTTTAAAAAGCCAAGTGAAGTGTATAAGCCGTATATAGAGAACATTAAAAAAGAACTTAAAACTAATGGTGAATTTATAAATAAGCTCATAGCTGTCCTAAATATTTTTAAAATTAAAAATATTTAGGACAGCTATGATAAACAATATTTAATCAATTAATTTGGAGGATAAAATTCCATAATCAACAAAAGTTTGTTATAAAAAAAATGAAATTTATTATTCATAGGGAACTTTCTAAAAAAAAAATTCAGGAAACCGTTCATTTTTTATATTTTTACCCTTTCAAAAAAAAGTAAAAAAATGACAAAAGATTTTAAACCCACGAAATACAAACTACAATCGGTAAAAACCGGTAAAATATTTAAGGATGAAGGATGGACTCTTGAAGCTCCAGAAGAAAATGAACCAACACTCATCCGGGCAATTTACGATAAAAAACAATTGAATGTAAAAGACAATTCCTGGGGCATATATAAATTTGCCGACTGGCTTCCTATTCAAAAAACCTTAGAAGGGTCATCGGCACCGGTAACATTTAAAAGTAATGGTTTAGCAAACCATTTAGGTTTAAACAATTTATATATCACTTATAGTGGTTATTGGCCCGAAAAAGGAGCAAACTTCACTACCTGCTCGTTTAAAGAAACCGAAGCATATTCGGTTTGTGGAAGAATGAATTCCAATGAAGAAAAAATATTAGTAGTTGCTTCGGCTGGAAATACGGCACGAGCATTTGCCCGCGTATGTTCAGACAATAATATTCCGTTATTACTGTGTGTTCCCGAAGATTACATGGACACCCTTTGGTTTAATAAACCCATCAACGATTGTGTAAAACTAGTGGTAACCAAAAAAGGGAGCGACTATTTTGATGCAATTCACCTGTCGAATTTAGCATGCAAGTTAGACAAGTTTTTTGCCGAAGGAGGCGCCAAAAATGTTGCCCGTCGTGATGGTATGGGCACTACAGTACTTTCTGCGGTTACCGAAATTGGTAAAATACCAGATTACTATTTTCAGGCTGTTGGTAGTGGAACCGGTGCTATTGCTGCCTGGGAAGCAAACCTTCGTTTAATTGAAGATGGCCGGTTTGGAAAAAATAAAATGAAATTAATGGTCTCCCAAAACGAACCGTTTGTGATTTTACAAGAAGCATGGCTGGCCAATTCCAGGGATATATTACCTATGAATGATGATGAAGCACGAAAAAAAATAGAACAGATCATGGCAAAAGTGCTTTCCAACCGGAAACCTCCCTACCCTATTATTGGCGGCTTATACGATGCGATGAAAGATGCAGGCGGGGATGTTTTAACCGCAAACAATAAAGAATTGCAAGATGCAGGAAAACTTTTCGAAAAACTGGAAGGGAACGATATACACCCTGCTTCGGCGGTGGCAACAGCTACGCTTATAAAAGCAGTTAATGAAGGACTAGTACAAAAAGATGATTTAATTATGCTTAATATTACCGGAGGTGGTGAAGAACGGTTTATAAGAGAAAACGAATTAACCTATCTTAAACCGTCACATGTTTTTGATCATAATCCTCCTTTGGAAGAGGTAAAAGAAGTTTTGTATAAGCTATTTTAAAATATCAATGAATGAGAGTGTCCAAAAAATATTTTAGTTATTCATATTTCGACAAGCTCAATATGACAATGAGCTAACAACCAAGATGTCACACTGAGCCTGTCGAAGTGTACATATTGGAATAAACACTTTTTGGACACCTTCATTTTCATCTACTTATCATCTTTAGCTTTTCTTTGACGAATATAATTATTATAAGCCTCCTCTCCTTCTTCCCACCAGAAATCATCAAAATATTTCCATTCCGTAGCTTTTTGTTTGTGATACTCATCTTTCCAGCGGTTAAAAAATTTCTCTTTTATGGGTTTATGCCCCTCAGTATTATTTCTCCCATGCTTAAAACCTCCAAATATTAAACGGGCTAGTATAATAATTCCTACAGCTTGCCAAAAAGTTATTGTCGTTAATTCAAATAAAACAGGCATAAGCCAGTTCCATAATAGCATTACAATGTATCCAAATAATAATGCTAAGAATGAAGCGCCAATTACGCCAAGAATAATAAATCCAAAAATTCTTAACCCTTTCAAAAAAGGATGTGTTCTGTGTTGATATACATGTTCCATAATTTTTTAAATTTTAATCATTATACATTTAATAATTTTGTCGATAAAATTCCTCAGGCCTGATTAAATTTTTCAATTTTTGTACTCCTTTGTGTTTCCACGATAAAAGTGTCCCAACGGGTATATTTAGTTTTTGCGAAAGCTCCTCAAAACTGTATCCATCAATTTCTGTAGCAATAAAAACCATTTGCTGATTTGGGCTTAACTGGTTTAAAGCCTCATTTAGCTTTTGATAAAAAACGTTATCATCAATTTGCGGGGTATTGAAATACGGAAAATCAAAAATTTTTTCGATATAACTATTTTTTTCTTCATCCCTGGAAAAAGATTGAAATGGAATTTCCTGCCGCTTTTTACGTCTATAATCATTAATCTTATTTTTTAAAGCACGATAAATATAGGCAGCCATATTTTCTACTTTTTCGTCAAAATCGAGCTTCGAAAAAATATTCAATGCAACATCCTGAATAATATCTTCGGCGCTGATATGGTAATACTTTTCGTTAAAATACCTTTTAACATAATTTATCATTTGCCGATATTCGGATGACATAAAAGATAAAACACGACGATGTTTATTGTCTTTTGTCATATTTATTAGGACGTAAAAATTTTTATTTATTGCAATTTCATTAAAAAAATCATATTACCAGAATAATTTTTAAAAATTATGAATACAGCAAGCTAAATTTAATTAACATTAAAAAAATGCTGATTTTCAGCAAGCTAATGATAACTCTAACGATTAATAGGAGATTTTTATCCGATAAATTGTAACTGATTGCCTATTCAGTCGTCTTAATAAAAAAATTTACATTATAAATTTATCAAATGCAATTCAACGATGATTAAGAATATTATCAAACACAGTTTTCGTTCTTTCAATCGACAAAAGGGTTATACTGTTATTAACATTTTAGGATTATCCATAGGGATAGCCTGTAGCTTATTAATCTCCTTATATGTAATTTTTGAACTGAGCTACGATAATTTTCATAAAAATAGTGAACGTATTTATCGTGTAATTTTAGATGGGAAAATTGGGGGACAGGAAATCAAAGGTGCTTACACTTCATCACCCGTAGGGCCTGCCATGTTAGAAGAGTTTCCTGAAGTTGAAAATTTTGTAAGATTTAACCCAGGAGGTGAAAGCGTAGTAAAATTTCAGGAAAAACACTTTACTGTTGATGCAAATAGTGAGGCAGACTCCTCATTTTTTAAAATTTTTAGCTATTCGCTCATCAAAGGGAATGTAAATACGATATTAAACGAACCATTTAAAGTTGCGTTGTCCGAATCAACAGCAAACAAGATATTTGGGTCTGCAGACCCAATGGGTCAAATGATAAAAATTGGCAACGACACATCGCTTTATAAAGTAAGTGGTATTTTCAAAGATTTGCCCGACAATTCACATATCGAAGCCGATTTAATTTCTTCATTCCTGTCAAACCCCAGAGCCACTAACGGGAACTGGCTATCCAACAGTTTTAGTACCTATTTATTATTAAAACCCGGAACAAGCCAACAAGAGGTTGATAATAAAATTCCAGCCTTAATTGCCAAACATGTTGGCCCGCTTCTTCAACAGTTTTTAGGTATTGAACTGGAAGATTTTTTGTCGCAGGGAAATAAATATTCCATGTTTTTACAACCTCTCAATAAAATACATCTTCAGCCCGAAATTCAGCAAGATACCAAACCTGCCAATAACCCCAAATATCTATATATTTTTGGAAGTATTGCCTTACTAATAATAATTATTGCAGCCATTAACTTTATGAATCTTGCTACTGCCCAGGCTGCAAAACGAGCAAAAGAAGTAGGAATTAAAAAAGTCAGTGGCTCATCCAAAGGGATGCTTATTAAACAATTTTTAACTGAATCGGTGCTTCTTACATTTTTAGCGCTCCTTTTAGCGCTTATCATCATTCAGTTAACTTTACCTTACTTTAATTCGCTTTTAGAGGTTAATCTAAAACTACACTTGATAAACAACTGGTATACCATTCCTGCATTACTTGTAATCACATTTGCTGTTGGAATATTGGCAGGCAGTTATCCGGCTTTTTATTTATCGACCTTTAAACCGGTAACTGTTTTGAAAGGAAAAACCAAAGATGCCATGAGAAATGGCAAATTACGTAGTGTTTTAGTGATTTTACAATTCTCCATTTCAATTATTCTCATCATTGGAACATCCATTATGTACAGCCAACTTATGTTTATGCAAAATAAAGATTTGGGATTCGACAAAGAACAATTATTGGTTATTCGTAGAGCGGAAGTATTGGGAAATAAAGTAAAATCATTTAAACAAGAATTGTTAAAACTGAAAGGAGTAAAAAATGTTACTGCTTCTACCGCATTACCGGCTTTTAATAATAATTACAATGGTCATATGGTCGAGGGCCGCCCGGATGAAACCCTTTTATTAGAAACGAATTGGGTGGATTACGATTTTTTGGAAACGTTAGGTATGAAAATGGCTTTAGGCAGATTTTTTGACAGGGAACATCCTACTGATGTTGATGCTTGTATAATTAATGAAACCGCTGTTAAACATTATAACTTCGATCCCCCACTCGAAACACGCTTTTTAGGAAATAATGATATGGAAGAGATTCAATATGTTCCCGTAATTGGTGTTGTAAAAGACTTTCATTTCCGCTCGCTACAAACACCAATTGTGCCTTATCTTTTTGTTTTTAAAAATGAAAACATGAATTGGGGGTTTATTACTTCAAGGATATCACCCGATAATATGCAAACCACCATAAAAAACATGGAAAAGGTTTGGAAAGAATTTACAGGAAATGAACCGATGCAGTATTTCTTTCTCGACCAAGCTTTTAATAATCTGTATAAAGAAGAAGCAAGAAATTCAAAGCTATCGATTATATTTACGGCATTAGCTATTTTTATTGCTTCTTTAGGGTTGTTGGGATTAACATCATTTACTACCGAACAAAGAACAAAAGAGATAGGTATCCGAAAAGCCATGGGAGCATCAGCGGGTTCTATTTTTTATTTAATTACCAAAGAAATTATTACCTTAATTCTTATTTCAACCATTATAGCATGGCCAGCCATTTATTTTATTGCAAAAAACTGGTTGCAAAATTATCAATACAGAATATCTCTAGGAATTGGCTTTTTCTTGATAGGGTTATTAATTGCTGTGGGCATTGCTATTCTAACAATTAGCTATAAAACCATTAAGTCCGCACGGTTAAATCCTGCATCATGTTTGAGGTATGAATAACCATTAAAAAAAATAACAAAAAGGGAGGGAAATAATTCTTCCCTTACTTTTGTGGTGGCAAGTCTTTGGCTAAAGTATCTTCGAGGAGCTCAACAGCTGTTTTAATAAAATAGGTGCATTTTTTATTAAAAACATCGGCTTCTTTCGCTTTTTTAAGGCCTTCTTCAGAGTTTATATCAAAATTAATCAATGATTTACAGTTGATGCTGCCATGCTTTTGTGCAAAAATTCGGGAGAAATCCTGAATTAATTGGTTGGTTATTTCCCGTGACCCAACACTTTCCTTTCCTGTTTGATAATTTCCTTTTAGATAACCTATAACCATATAGGCTCCGGTTATTGCTCCGCAGGTTTGTTGCATATTTCCCATTCCTCCGCCAAAACCGGCGGCCAGCCTTAATGAAGTTTCTTCGGAAAGATTTAAAACATCAGCGAAAGCTACGATAACTGACTGTGCACAATTATACCCATCGGCATAATATTTTAGTGCTTTTTCAGATCTTTTCATCAAAAAAATTTAAGCTAATTTCTTTCGATTAATGACTTGATTAAACTTCTCTTTAAAAGTATGATTACAATTAACCAAATTATATTTTGGCAGGTAAGGTCGTGTAAAATCAATCTCTATTCGAGCGGATGGATTATTTTCTAAATGTCCGATAACCTTTAAATAATCCTGTACAATTTCGTATTCAATATATTCTAAATCCAGCGGATCTTTAAGTTTTAACTTCTTCCCATTTTTATAACAAGTAAGTTTCATAAGATATTTTATTTTTTCACTGATTTAAACAAAAACCAGACTAAAATTTTTAATACTTTCTAAATTAAAGATAATGAATATTTTACTAGCCCCAAAAAAAATAAATAACTATTTTAGTCTGTGAATTTTTTATAGATTCCCTATTCAAAAAAAGAGATGCAGATTATGACTATTAAGTTGCGTCAGGACAACAAATAATTGAAGATAAAGAAATTAAGATTAAGAAAAAATACCTAGTCTTCACAATACTCACCCATCATATTACTTATTTTTTCTAAATAGTAACATTGATCTTTCTTTTTAAGATGCAATCGTTTAATCGTATACTCTGCTTCTTCCTGAATCCATGGAAGCATGGAGCGTGAACTGCAATATTCAAAAGGATCTTCATTCCAGAAAATCTCCAGAATATTCTCTTTTAACTTATCAACGATTGTTTGAGCTGTAATTATTTTCGATTTATAATCTTCTACTTTCATAATGAAAAAATTAAGATTATGTACTATTAATAATAATGCAAATTAGAAATTTAAAATTATATAATAAATGCTTTATACAATAAAAATACATATTCTTAAACATATTAGAATAAAAGTGTATAACATATAATGCCATTTTAGCATAAAAATTTATATTTACCTGAAATCTTTTCTCAAAATCAATTTAGGAATAATATTTGACATGCTTAATTAGCACTAAAACAAAATAATATGCATTACAAAGAAATCATAAATCTTTATCGTAAGATTATTCAAAATATTTTTAATAACCGAATAATAGATGCAATAAATGACCTAACCCAATTTGCCGATCAGGAAGGAAAACAGTATCATACTATTCAGATTGAGAAACTTAAAGAAACCTATCTAAATATTCTTAAACATTCTTTTATAAATATTGAAGACCCGGAACGAGACAAAATATTTAAAAACCTAAAAAAATCACTTCTCGAATTGACCGACTCCATTAAGGAAAGCTTATTAACGGAAACATCCGGGTTAACCATATACAAGTTAAAATGGTCGATGGAAAAAAGACTGGGACAACAATCCGAAAAAGCATTTTCATTAGTACAAAATCTGACCTTTGATAAAGAACTTCATCATATTTTAAAAGAAAGCCAAATTAATTTCAGCCAAAACGTAGATGAAGACAAGCATATTTCAAGACAAGATTCCATAAAAGAACTTTTCAATTATTTGTGGTTAACCGATTATTACCAGGAAACAGAAAAAAAGATTCTAAAAACGTTAAACACTTCAGAGAAAATCCCTTGGCACGACAAAGGTTTATTAGTCAGCGCCCTGACATTAAGCTTGTTAAGAGTTTTTGATAAAAATAAATTTTTTGCATTGTTTGATTTTTATATTACAAAAGAACAACAAGTTTGGGAAAGAGCTTTAATTGGAATCGTTTTAACACTCTATAAATACGATGACAGGATAGATCTTTATCCTGATTTAACAAAAAAACTAGGCGAATTATCCAAATCTTCCGAGTTGGGTAAAGAACTGGAAACAATTATCATTCAAATATTTAAGTCGAAAGATACCGAAAAGATTACCAAAAAATGGGAAGAAGAGATATTACCCGAAATGTTAAAGATGCAGCCCAAAATTGAAAAGAATCTAGATCTGGAAAATATTGTCCCCGACCAATTTATGGAAGATAAAAATCCCGACTGGGAAAATGTATTTAAAGATTCGCCTGATTTGCTGGATAAGCTACAAGATTTTTCTCAAATGCAAATCGAGGGTTCGGATGTGTTTATGAGTGCATTTTCCAAGTTAAAACATTTTCCTTTTTTTCAAGAAATGGCTAACTGGTTTACTCCTTTTTACAAAGAAAATGAATACATCGACTTAATTTCGGAAAAGGAAGAAACCAACCTCATGCCATTTATTGAGCAGCTTGAGAAATCACATTATATATGTAATTCCGATAAATATTCATTTTGTTTAAATCTTCAGTTTATCCCCGAAGCACACAAATCAATGATGATGGATATGTTTAACCAGGAAATGGAAAGTATGCAGGAAATTGCAAAAGATGAAAATTTATTGAATCAGTTTGCCATTTCAAAAAGCATTATTACACAATATCTTCAGGATTTATACCGGTTTTTTAAATTACATCCCTATAAAAATGAATTTGCAGATATTTTCAAATGGCGTTTTGACATTCAGCATAAAAAGTTTTTCCATCATTTAATTAAGGATGATCAGATTATCCGAAATATCGCAGAGTTTTTCTTTGAAAATAAACATTTTAACCAGGCTGTCGATATTTTTAAATCGTTAGAAACCAAAGACACGCCAAATGCTGAACTTTTTGAAAAAATTGGATATTGCTACCAGCAGATGGGTGATTACCAGGAAGCTTTAAACTACTATAAAAAAGCTGATTTGCTGGATACTAACAAAACCTGGATTACCAAAAAAATAGCTTTATGCTACCGGTATTTGAATCAACACGAGAAAGCACTGGAATACTACAAAGAAGCGGGGAAAGCCGAACCCGACAGTTTATATATTCAAGCCTATATTGGCCATTCGTTGATGCGATTAGAGCGGTTCGATAATGCATTAAAATATTACTTTAAGGTTGAGTATTTAGCTCCATCCAATGAAAAAATTCAGCGTCCTATTGCCTGGATATCATTTGTGCTTGGAAAATTTGAAACAGCTATTAATTATTATACTAAAATTCTAAAAAAGCAAAACAATGAATTTGACCTTATCCATTTAGGCCATGTTTACTGGTGTACTAAAAATCCTCAGAAAGCTATCCAGCTCTATCGTGAAGCATATCGGTTATTGAAAAATAATGATGAACTATTTGAAGCTACTTTTGATGAGGATATAAAATATCTTAAAAATTACGGAATCAAGGCAGTAGACATTGATTTAATGAAAGATTATTTAAAAACAAATCTCGAATAAAATCATTTGGAAAATTAAACCATCGGTATTTCTGTTGGTTTATCGATTTATTTTTATGCAAATAAGCATACGCTTTTACGAAGAATTAAACGATTTTCTTCCCTCGGGAAAAAGGAAAAAGTCGTTTCTTTTCGACGTGCAGGTAAATTCATCGGTAAAGGACACGATTGAAGCATTGAGTATACCCCACACCGAAGTAGATATGATTTTAGTAAATAGCCAACCTGTTGATTTTAATTACAATCTTAAATCCAACGATTATATTTCGGTTTACCCCAAATTCGAGAGTTTAGATATTTCGCAGGTAACAAAAGTAAGAAAACAACCTTTGCGGAAAATAAAATTTATATTAGATGTGCACTTAGGGAAACTGGCTAAATATTTACGATTACTAGGATTTGACACTTACTATACCAATCATTTAAGTGATCCGGAAATTATAGTTAAATCAATGGATGAAAATCGAATCATTCTAACCCGTGACTATGGGATTCTTAAACATAAGCAAGTTACCCACGGATATTTTGTTCGTTCGCAGGATTCCAAAACCCAGCTAAAAGAGGTGATACAACGTTTTGATTTAAAACACAAAATCAACCCTTTTTCGCGATGCTCTGTTTGCAACGGAATGGTTCAAAAAATTGAAAAGAAGAAAATAGAACATCTGCTTTTAGAAAAAACCAAAAACCATTTTCATCAATTTTTTCAATGCAATACATGCCAAAAAATTTATTGGAAAGGTTCTCATTACGAAGATATAAAACGTTTAATCAGAGATATTAGCCGCTAATATTAATATTTTTTACTACCTTTTTAAAAATAAATATGCCGGGATAAAAACTCCGGCATATAAAATTCTGTTTAAGAAAAAAATTATCGTTTAAACGGTTTATAGTAAAATTTTTCCCAATGTGTTACTTCATTGATAGGTTTTCTTAATTGTTCGTGTCGGTTCAAATCCATCTCATCTGCCGGATATCCAATCGGAATTAAGGATATAGGTTCCACACCCTCTGGCAATTCAAGAATCTTAGCACATTTCATCACATCAAATTTACATACCCAGCAAGTACCCAAACCAATATCAGCAGCTGCCAGGGTCATATGATCAATGGCAATAGCTATATCAATGTCGGTATGAATTTTCCCGTCAGATCGTCGCCAGGACTCACGATGGTCTCCACAAACCACGATGATTGTTGGTGCCGATTTTATCCACTCTCTATCATAACAACTTTTAATCTTTTCCTGATTTTCTTTCTCGTTAATTACTACAAAGTGCCAGGGTTGCTTATTCTTAGCCGAAGGTGCAATACGTCCGGATTCCAGCACCTGTAGCAATAATGTTTTTTCAATTGGCTTATCTAAATATTTTCTACAAGAATATCGTTGTTTTGCTAAATCAATAAATGTCATAATGTCAATTTTTTAAAATTTATTCTTTTATTTCAATCACCTTATCAAAAATTTCAATCTTATCTCCGGCTCTTAATTTTGCCCGTTTCCGGCTTTCAACAATACCATTTAACTTCACTTCACCCATATCCACCATATGTTTGGCTTCTCCTCCACTTGAGCATATATTAGTAACTTTTAAAAGCTTAATAAGTTCTATAAATTCTGAATTTTCTTCTAATTTAAAAATTATCATGTATTTATTTTTAATTGATGAATTATTTTATCTATAACTTCCGATGCTTTCCCTTGTAAAAATAAGTCGGTGATAGAATCGGTAAAATACGATTTTTTTGGATTTATTTCAATAACATAGGCTCCATTTTGTTTTGCTAATTGAGGGACATATGCTGCAGGCACCACCTCACCTGTAGAGCCAACGACAATAATCACATCACAATTTCGTGCGGCATCGAACGATTTTCGATAAGCAATCTCAGGAATTTGTTCACCAAAAAAAATAAAATCTGGTTTTAACACTTCACCACATTCTTCACATCTCGGTGGCAATTCATTCAAATCAATATCAGATACTTTATAACGTCTGTTATCTTTCAAACAAACCAAATCTCGCGAATTGCCATGAAACTCATATACCTCCTTACTTCCGGCATCGGTATGAAGATTATCAATATTCTGAGTAATGATAGCTTTTACTAAACCCATTTTTTCCATTTCGACAAGGCCAAAATGAGCAGCATTGGGTTTGGCATCGCCAAAGAAATCATAAAATATCTCCTTAATGACAATCCACGATTTGTAAGGATTAGCAAAAAAATAATCAAAATCAATATACTTAGGATCGTACTTATTCCATAATCCTCCATCTCCACGGAAAGGAGGAATCCCACTTTCGACCGATATTCCGGCACCAGTGTATACAATAGCATGCTTTGATTTTAGAATGATGTCAACCGCTTGTTTTAACTTTTCGTCCAATTGATTCATTTTACTCATCATATTTTGATATTATTTTCTCAATGAATTTTATATCTTCTAATGTTTTATCATCTTTAAAATATTGATTTAATTCATAGTTAACTTTATCCAAAAGAGTATTAATTTTTTTGATATATATAGAATCCGTATCCGTTTCTAGTAACTTATCATACATTTTAATCATATGAATATAAGCACAGTAAGTATCCGAAGACGTTATAGTTGATGTTTGCATCATCTCTTCCAGAGCTACAATCGCCGCCATATAATCACCTTTATCCCTCATTATTCTGAATTTGTTGTAGTAGGAATGATAATAATTCGGTTGCAAATTAATATACTCTTCTGCATACTTAAATGCTAAGGTATCATTTTTTAGCTTTGAATAATAATGGGATAATAATAAAGCATTATAAGATGGTTCCAGGTTAAGGCTTTCTATTTTGGCTATAATCTTTTGATAATCTTGTTCATTCAATTTTTTCTTTTCAGACATACTCTGAATATACCAATCCTGATATTTTAATCGTTCAGAAAAATAATCCTTTCCTGCATAATCCGTTTTTTCCTTAAAAACACGAACATCTTCATCATTCGTATCATAACGTAAATATTTACTAAAGGCTGCCAAATTTTCGCCATAAGCAAAATAAATAGCTCCATTGATATTATCCATTATGCAACTTTTAACCGTATTATAGTTGTTTATACTATTGGTAAAGAACGGATTATATATCAGGTGATGAGTTTCAGTGCTGGCCAATATCTGATAGCTTTTCTTCACCAAATCAGAATTTTTTATTTTCTTATTTAACTCTTTTAACTTTCGTTCTCTGGATATATTCGACTGGTTAAACATGGTGATCGGGCTGTATTGATATCTTCCCACATCCGATAAAGATAAGTTGGCGACCGCTAAAAAATCATCTTTCATCTCATTTTTTATAACCCTTCCCCGGGTTAACTCATAAATGGCTCCTGAAAAATCAGCTTTACTACCAACAGTAATAAACCATGCATGCGAACTATATCCCTTAAACTGTTCATCCACCTCGCTAATATTTTCTGCATTTTCTAAAATATTACGTACCTTAAAAGCCAAAGGCATATTAATATTATAATCGTCAGTTTCTTTCCCATTTTCTGCGGGTGCACTGTTCATATTAATAGACATGCTTAGGCCTGTGTGGTTCATTCCGGTATAAACGCCCGGATAGCCTATAAAAGTGAGATTCGTAACCGGATGTTTGTCTTCAATATGATAATTTACAATTAATGGAAAATGTGTTAATACTTCAATTCCCGGCCAATCTAAGTTTCTGCCGTGTACCATATGATTTTCGTTTCGTAGAATAAATGCAGAACAACTTATTTTAAAAAACAATTGTGGAAAATAAGCCAGCATTTTAACTTCTTTCAAAGACAAATCACTCCCTTCAGCCATCCCTTCAAATTCACGAATAAAATCATCGGGCATGGTTTTCTCTAATTTCCGAATTTTAAAACCTAAAGCTGCATTAGCAATCCATTTTTTTAAGAAAAAACTCCCAATATAATTTTCTACCAGGCTGTCAACGGTTTGATCCATTTTTAACAAATAATCATTAAGTAACACTCCGTATTGTAAACCGGCTTCGTATGGTTCTCCTTTTACCGTTAAAAAAGGGACACCTTCTTTAACAACCAGTTCTCCATTACGAAATATCCTTTTGCCATTATCGTTAATATCATAACGATAAGGTTGGGCATTAAGCTCCAAAATAAGTAAAAAGCAAAGAGCTAATAAAAAAGAAAATCGTAATTTCATCATACTTCCATTTTTGTAATTTATAAAATTACGAAAATATCTTAAAAACCCAGTTATATACTAATAGAAACAAATATGAATTTTACTGGTAGAGCAAGAATATAATAAATAAAATTTCATTTTAATTATTCAGATCCCGTTAAACAAAATAAAAAAAATCAGGCAGGAGAGCCAAAACAGTAATTTTGACACTAAACATTCTTTAATTTATTTTGTTCAAAGAAATAATAACAGAACAATCCTTTAAAAAATATGCTAATAAAAGGATTTATCGTAATTTTAATGATGGTATAAAAACAATATTCTAAAAAATAGAGGTTAAACAAAAAACTAATTTATAATATCCAATGGATAAATTTTCATTTACTGGCAATTCCGACATAGATGCAATAGAAAAAATCTACGAACAATATAAAACAGACCCTGAAAGTGTTGACGAGCAATGGCAAAAGTTTTTTCAGGGTTTTGAGTTTGCTCAAAAAAAATACCCTGTTTCAAACCATACAGGGGAATTATTGGATAATGAATTTAAAGTAATCAATTTAATCGAAGGCTATAGAAAACGAGGCCATCTTTTCACGAAAACCAATCCGGTAAGAACCAGAAGAAAATATTCACCCACCCTTGCTCTAGAAAATTACGGATTAAGCGATAAAGATTTAGATATGGTTTTCCAGGCAGGGAAAAACATAGGTATTGGTGCAGCAACGCTCCGCGATATTGTTGACCATTTAGAAACAACCTATTGCCAATCGATCGGTGCTGAATATATGTTTATTCTTAATCCAGAAATTGTTAGCTGGTTGCAACAAAAAATGGAGCCACAAAAAAATATTCCGGACTTTACTCCCGAAGAACGAAAACATATTTATAACCATTTAAAACAAGCCGTAGGATTTGAGAATTTTATCCATCGTAAATTCATCGGTCAAAAGCGTTTTTCCTTAGAAGGTGCAGAGTCGCTTATTCCTGCGCTGGATGCGGTAATAGAAAAAGGAGCCAATATGGGAATTCAGGAGTTCATTATTGGAATGTCGCATCGTGGCCGTTTAAATGTATTAGCCAATATTTTGGAAAAACCGGTTGAAAATATTTTTGCGGAATATTTAGGCGAAGAGTATGACGAAAATATTGCCTTAGGTGATGTAAAATACCATTTAGGATATGGAAATACGGTAAATACCGAAGATGGCAAAAAAGTTCGATTAAATTTAGCGCCCAATCCATCGCATCTGGAAGCGGTAGGCCCGGTGGTGCAAGGCATTGCCAAAGCAAAAATTTGGAAAAAATATAATCACGATTATAATAAGCTGGCACCCATTATTATTCATGGCGATGCAGCTATTGCCAGTCAGGGTGTAGTTTATGAAACCATCCAAATGTCACAATTAAAAGGGTACAGAACCGGCGGGACCATTCACCTTGTAATTAACAACCAGGTTGGATTTACTACCAACTATCTGGATGCCCGCTCGAGCACCTATTGTACAGATATTGCCAAAGTCACCAAATCGCCTATATTCCATGTAAATGGAGATGATGCCGAAGCTTTAATTTACACCATTCAACTTGCCATGGAGTTTAGGCAAACCTTCCATACCGATGTCTTTATTGATATTCTTTGTTACCGGAAACACGGACACAACGAAGGCGATGAACCCAGATTTACTCAACCTTTACTTTATAAAGAAATTAGCAAACATCCCAATCCGAGAGATATTTACAGCAAATTTTTAATCGAGAAAGAAATTTGTTCCCAATCGGAGATTAAAACCTCTGAAAAAGAGTACAATGATTTTCTGGAGGATAAGCTAATCATAGCTAAGAAATCCGATAAATTATCTATTAAACAATTTTTAATTGAGGATTGGAAAAAATTTGATGATGTAAATTCTTCAGAGTTCCAGAACAATCCTATTACAGCTTTAAGCAAAAAGAAACTCAAATCTATAGCTGCAAAAATTAATCATTTACCCAAAGAGTTCAAATTCTTTAAAAAAGTAGAAAAACTAACGGAAGAACGAGATAAAATGATTGAAAACGAACAGTTGGATTGGGGTATGGCAGAATTGTTAGCTTATGGAACACTGGTTCACGAAGGACATCCGGTACGTTTAAGCGGGCAAGATTCTGAGCGGGGGACTTTTTCACACAGACATTCGACTTTAACTATTGAAGACAGCGATCAAAAATATATTCCTTTAAAACATATCCATAAGAAACAAGCTTCATTTCATGTTTTTAATTCACCCTTATCAGAATATGGTGTGTTAGGTTTTGAATACGGTTATGCCATGGCTATCCCCGAAGGACTCACTATTTGGGAAGCTCAGTTTGACGATTTTAATAATGCAGCACAAATTATTATCGATCAATATATAAGCTCTGCTGAAGAAAAATGGGGATTAAAAAACGGGATAACACTATTTCTACCACATGGCTATGAAGGGCAGTGGCCAGAACACTCAAGTGCCCGAATGGAAAGATTCCTGGCATTATGTGCCAATAATAATATGCAGGTTGTAAACCCTACCACCCCGGCTAACTTTTTTCATGTTTTAAGAAGACAGGTATATAAAGATTTCACAAATCCATTGATTGTTTTTACGCCCAAAAGCCTGTTACGGCATCCTAAATGTATCTCATCACTGGATGAATTAGCGAACTCTTCTTTTCAAGAAGTTATTGATGATAATAATGTAATAGAAAAAGAAGTTAGAAGAGTAATATTTTGCACAGGAAAAATTTATTACGACCTGCTTGAAAAGAAAGAAGAATATGATGCTAAAGATATAGCCCTCATTCGTGTTGAGCAGTTGCATCCATGGCCTGAAAATGAAATAAAAAAAATCATCCAAAAATACCCAAATACTTTACGTTGGATATGGTTGCAGGAAGAACCTGAAAATATGGGGGCCTGGCGATATGTAAAAGACAAATTTGAAGGGATCGATATTCTTCCTTTGGCAAGGCTGGCGAGTGGTAGCCCGGCGGTAGGATTAAACAAACTGCATGTTTTAGGCCAGCAGGAAATAATTGGTAAAGTTTTTAGAAAATGTACCTGCGAATTAAAAAATAAATATTGTGATTTACAGTGTGAAGTTGGGAGCTCCCGTCTTGACCTGAAACATCAAATGAAATATCTGTAAATTCATAAGTTAATATAATCGTAAAATAAAATATAAAATGATTGAAATAAGAATACCAAGTCCAGGTGAATCTATTACTGAAGTAGAAATTTCAAATTGGCTGGTCGAGCATGGTGATTATGTAGAAAAGGACCAGGAAATAGCCGAAATAGAATCCGACAAAGCTACATTACCTCTTATTGCCACTGAAAGCGGAGCTATTGAAATTATAGCGCCTGCAGGAGAAACCATAAAAGTTGGAACTGTAGCATGTAAAATAGATACCTCGGCAGAACCAAAGGAAGCAAAGCAACAGAAAGAGCCTAAAAAAGAAAATAAAGAACAAAAAAATGAAGAACCAGGGCAAAAAACAACTAAACCAGAAGAAGGTATAAATGAAAAGTCAGATTATAAAAAGGTTAAGGTTTCGCCCGTAGCACAAAAAATGATGCAGGAGAAAGGGCTTAATATCGAAGATGTAATTAACGGGCTTAAACGAATAGGTAAAGAGGAAGTAAAACAAGCCTTAGCTCAACCATCAGCTACTAAAGATATTCCGCAACAAAAAGAAGGAACAAGAGATGAAGAGCGGAAAAAAATTTCGCAGTTACGTAAAAAACTAAGTCAACGATTGGTATCTGTAAAAAACGAAACAGCAATGCTCACTACATTTAACGAGGTAGATATGAGCGAAATAATTGCTTTACGCAAAAAATACCAAAAGCAATTTATGGAAAAACATGAAATAAAACTGGGCTTCATGTCCTTTTTTACCAAAGCGGTTACCATTGCTTTAAAAGCATTTCCCGCTGTAAATTCACAAATTGATGGCGAAGAAATTGTTTATCCGAATTATGCGGATATAGGAATAGCCGTACAAACACCAAAAGGATTAATGGTACCTGTGGTGCGAAATGCAGAAATCATGAGCTTAGCTGAACTTGAGATTAAAATTAAAGAACTGGCCGATAAAGGCCGTGCAGGAAAAATTTCTATCGACGATTTATCCGGGGGTACATTTACAATTACCAATGGAGGTGTTTTTGGTTCACTCCTCTCTACTCCTATTCTCAATCCCCCACAGTCAGGCATTTTAGGAATGCACAATATTCAGGAGCGGCCGGTAGCCATAAACGGGAAATTGGAAATAAGGCCCATGATGTATATTGCATTATCGTACGACCACCGCACGATTAACGGAAAAGATTCGGTTGGATTTTTGGTTAAAGTAAAAGAATTGCTGGAATCCCCCTACAAACTTTTACTAGGAGCTAATAATGCGGATAAAATGTTGCTGGATTTATAAATCCATATCATTGGCAACACCAAGCAATCCCAGATATAATAATTTTGCTGCATCTTCCATAATTTCGGGAGTTAATGCATCCACATTATCCAGCGGGTGATGATAATATACTGGTTTAACACTATTGGTAGTACCCAATGAAAATGATCTCTAACCATTCATGCTAAATACGGCACCATCAGTTCTTGGCCTGGTAGTTACCGGGCGTGCTTTTGAGGTACGCATATTTCGGTGGATATAATTATCATTTGCCGCTATAAAATGTTTAGTAATTTCAGGAAAAGAGGCTCCTCCCCATAAAGCCAAACCGGTACCGTTTCCTACCATATCGAGGTTAATCATACAAATAATATTTTCTTTAGGTACTTTAGGATGATTTACATAATAAGTACTTCCTACAAGTCCACATTCTTCGCCACCAAATAATATGAACATGATCGAACGCTTAAGTTTTACTTCGGATTGTGCTAAAGCTTTTGCAGCAGCCATTATATCTACAACTCCTGAAGCATTATCTAATGCTCCGGGTAATAATTTGCCGGGATTTCCCACTGCATCCAAATGTGCTCCAACAATAATGACTTCATCTTTATAATCCGGATTAACGCCTTCAATAAAACCAATTACATTGCACGATTTTGATTGCTTAAAATGTTTGGTTTCTGCTGTTAGTTTTGCTTTGCCTACTAAGGCAAACGAATTGGGTTCTATATTCTTATGGATATTTTCTTTTACTTTTTGATAATCTTTACCCGATACATCAAAAATATCATTAGCTTCTTCTTCACCAATATGAGCATAAACAATCCCTTCGTTATACGATGTATTGGGATTAGCCAGTTTACTAATATACAACCATCCGATAGCACCATGCTCAACGGCATTATTAAATTTATATTGATGATAATCATACGGCACCCATTTTTCCATCTCCGGGTTATTTCTCCCAACCGGCAAGCCGGATTCCATTACAATAATTTTGCCTGTTACATCCAAACCGGCATAATCATCGTATCCTAATTCGGGTGCGGTAATTCCATATCCCACATAAACCAACTCAGACTCTATGGTACCTGACCCGGAATTTTGTCCGGGAAAATATTCATCCGGAAAACGATAATCCTTAACAACTTTTTTCCCATTTTGATCTTTATAAATATAAGAAACCGAACCACTGTTAAAAACCTCTGTATAGGGATTATCAAAATATTGAAAATAAGAACCATTATCACCCTTAGGGTGAATATTCCATTCTTCAAACTTGGATGCTAGCCACCGGGCTGATTGTAAAAATTCAGGAGATCCGGACAATCTACCTTTGAATTCAGGTGAAGAGAGCTTTTTAGCATAATCTAAAATATCATGACTCTATATAGAATGAAAAGTTTCAGAGACATGATTCAAACCAGATTCCTGACTTTTAAGATTAAACGCTACGGATAAAAAAATGAGATAAAGGAAAATTCTTTTGAACATTATTTTAATTATTTAGGATTATATTATATATTGACCAAGAACTAGCTATATCGTTTAATCAACATCTAAATATAAAATTAAAAACAAAAAATATACAGTTTACAAAACCATTATACTATTTTTAAGTAAAAAAGACTAAAATACGTTATATGATAAAAAAAATCATCCTGATATTATTTACTTTATTTCTGTTAGCAAAGAATACGCAAGCCCAGGTACCAATTAATGTTGGAAATAAAAGTATAGATTCGCTTTATTATAAAAGTAAAACTTACTGGATAACTTTAACACCTTTTTTCTTTGTCAACCATAAGTTTTCACCAGATAAGGGAGAAACCTGGTTAGACGTAGGTATGTTTGGAAAGAATGTAAAACCCTTAGCCAAGCCAGACTCTATGGCTTATCAAAATATTCGTATTTATTCGTTTACTCGTGCTGCTGGTATTGCTCAAATGTGGGTAATCGCTCCTTTACTGGCTTATAAGCACTATGCAGATAAAGGAGATGTAACAAGTACCGGAGACGAAATCATAGACAATAGTATTTACCGCGAGGAACAAACAGCTTATTTACCCACAGCAATTATTATCTTTTTAACCGGTACTTTCACTTATCACGTTTTGTCTAAAACATTTTTATTCAGGTCTTTACATGATTACAATCATGCGGTTTTAGGGAATGAACCATCTTTTCAGTTTTCATTTACATTAGATCAAAAAACCAATACACCACAGTTATCACTGGTCTGGAGATTTTGAAATAAAAATAAAATCATCCACTCCTTTTTTTGTTTACATGGAATTGAAAATGGCCATTTACATGCATTATTAAAGCCAGTATGTATTAGCAATTAAACTTTTGATTTAGTATCTTGTCATAGATTTATAACTCAAAATCATCCAAAAACATGAAAAAAATCTTTTTTATCCTTATTGTAACCATTTTAAGCCTCAATTTTATGTGTGCACAAGATCGAATTACAGGCAAAACATTTGCTACCCGTTCAGAAGTAATTGCAAAACATGGAATGGCAGCTACCAGTCAACCCTTGGCAACTCAGGTTGCTTTAGATATTCTTAAAAATGGCGGCAATGCCATAGATGCGGCCATAGCTGCTAATGCTACCTTAGGTTTGATGGAACCCACAGGGAATGGCATTGGAGGAGATATTTTTGCCATAATATGGGATGCTAGAACCCAAAAACTATATGGCTTAAACGGTAGCGGGCGATCACCCAAATCATTAACCCTTGATTATTTTATCGAAAACGGATATAAAAAAATTCCAGCCTATGGGCCCTTTCCGGTTTCTGTACCCGGATGTGTGGACGGATGGTTTGAGATGCACAAAAAATTTGGTTCCATGGAAATGGATGAGATTCTTCAACCTGCAATTAATTACGCTCGCGAAGGATTTCCCGTAAGCGAACTTATTGCTTATTATTGGGGTCGTAGTGCTCCTTTTTTAAGCCAATATCCAAACTTTACCGAAACTTTTACTATCGATGAGAAAGCACCTGAAAAAGGAGAAATATTCAAAAACCCATACCTGGCTAATACTTTAGAAAAAATTGCAAAAAATGGACGAGATGAATTTTATAAAGGCTCAATAGCCAAAGAAATTGCACGATACATTCAAGAACAAGGAGGATTCTTATCCTACGAAGATTTAGCAAACCATACATCGGAATGGGTAGAGCCCATTTCTACGAATTACCGTGGGTACGATGTTTGGGAATTACCACCTAACGGACAGGGAACAGCGGCTTTACAGATTCTTAATATTTTAGAAGGATATGATATCGCTTCCATGGGATTTGGAAGTGCTGATTATATTCATACGTTTACTGAAGCAAAAAAACTGGCATTCGAAGACCGTGCAAAATACTATTCCGATCCGGATTTTAACGATATTCCTGTAGAACAATTAATTTCTAAAAATTATGCTAACGATCGAAGGAAACTCATTCATCCTGCCAGAGCCGCAAGAAATTATCCTGCCGGTGAATTAGAACAGGGAAATACCATTTACCTTACTGTTGCCGACCAAAAAGGAAATATGGTTTCGTTAATACAAAGCAACTATCGCGGAATGGGTTCCGGAATGACACCCAAAGGACTAGGTTTTATTCTGCAAGACCGAGGTGAATTATTTAGCCTGGATAAAAACCACATGAATTGTTACGAACCTGCGAAACGTCCTTTCCATACCATTATCCCTGCATTTATTACCAAAGATGGAAAACCTTTTATGAGCTTTGGTGTAATGGGAGGTTCAATGCAACCACAAGGTCATGCACAAATAGTGGTTAATATGATTGATTTCGACATGAATTTGCAGGAAGCCGGTGATGCACCAAGAATAAGACATGGTGGTAGTTCTCAACCTACCGGAGAGAAAATGAATGATGGAGGAACACTTCATCTGGAATCTGGTATTGATTACGAAGTTATTCGTGAACTAACAAAAAAAGGCCATAAAATCATTTTCGATGTGGGTGGATATGGTGGTTACCAAGCCATTATGTTCGATGAGAAAAACGGCGTTTTTTATGGAGCTTCTGAATCTCGTAAAGACGGACAAGCAGCTGGTTATTAGAAATTACAAAGAACTTATTAAAAAAATCTCCACAAAAATTGGAGATTTTTTTTAATGGTTAAATTGCAGTAAAAAATTAATGATTATTCAAAAAACAGCAATCGTATTTGGAGCTACGGGCTTAACCGGAACGTATCTGGTAAAAGAATTGACTCAAAATGAACAGTACCAAAATATTAAAGTTTTTAATCGTCGAACACAAAATTATAACAACCCAAAAATTGAAGAGTATTTGATTAATTTTAATCAATTAAGCGAATATACCCATGCGTTTAAAGCCGATGATGTTTATTGTTGTTTGGGAACAACATTAAAAAAGGCTGGATCAAAAGAAAAATTTTTTGAAATTGATCATGATTTACCGATCCAGATTGCACGTATTTGTCAGAACAACCATTGTGAAACGTTTATTGCAATTTCCGCTATTGGTGCCAATCCAAACAGCAAAAACTATTATCTCCGTACCAAAGGAATGATGGAACAAGAAATACTGAATCTCGATTTTCGTTTTCAGGCTTTTGTTCGCCCATCCATGTTGTTAGGGAGTAGAACAGAATCTCGTCCGGCAGAAACATTTGCTAAATTGATAATGAAGTTTTTTGGATTTTTGTTTATGGGAAAATTAAAAAAATATCGTGGGATACATGCTCAAACAGTAGCCAAAGCAATGATTCATATTATAAATCAACAAAATTATTTTTCAACACTTGAAAAAAACTTTTTTGAATCAAACGAATTAATGAATATATCCGAAACTATTAATCATGATAAACAATAAAGATATTTTAAACGTAATCCAAAACAGGCAAAGCGACCGCTCTTTTTTAACAAAACCCATTGAAAAAAATAAATTGTCCCGATTAATGGAAGCTGCAAGATTAGCTCCTTCGGCATGTAATGCACAACCATGGAAATTTATAATTGTCGATAATCAGGAATTAAAATTAAAAATAGCCGATTGCACTTCGAGTAAAATATTGGGAATGAATCATTTTACCAAACAAGCACCCATACATATTGTTATTGTTGAAGAAAAAGCAAATTTCACATCTTCTGCTGGAAGTTTAATTAAAGGTAAACATTTCCCTTTAATGGATATTGGAATTGCTGCAGAGCATATTTGTCTGCAAGCCGAAGCCGAAGGGTTAGGTTCGTGCATGATTGGCTGGTTTGATGAACCAAAAGTTAAGAAGTTACTCCATATTCCAAAGTCAAAAAGAGTACCACTTATTATTGCAATTGGTTATCCAGCGAAGGAAAAACGAGAAAAAAGAAGGAAATCCTTAAAAGAAATTATTAATTATAATAAATATTAATTTGTGATTGGGAAATCAATAATGTAAGGTGATGGGTTATTTATTTTGAATTTTGAATTTCAAATTTCTTGTTTCCCGATTCATACAATATTTACTTCCATTTCCAGTTCAATACCAAACATTTCCCATACTGATTGCTGAATGCTATGCGCCAGTTGAATAACTTCATTCCCTGTAGCATGGCCTAGGTTTATTAAAACTAATGCTTGTTTTTCGTGTACACCAACATTACCCATTTTTTTGCCTTTCCAACCGGCCTTTTCAATGAGCCATCCGGCAGGAATTTTAACAGTTTCATCGTCAAAAGAATAAAAGGGTATTTCAGGATGATTAAGTTGCAGTTGTCCTAATATTTTTTTATCAACCACAGGATTTTTAAAGAAACTTCCTGCATTACCTGTTATTTCAGGTTTTGGTAATTTAGCATTACGAATATCAATCACTGCTTTTCGGATATTCTGAAGATTGATCTCATCAAACCGGGATAATTCATTCTGCAAATTTCCATAATCCAATATAAAATTAGATTTTTTACTTAAGCAGAAATAAACATGCATAATAATATGCTTCCCTTTTAATGCTCTTTTAAAAATACTGTCACGATAGCCAAAATGACAATCAGCATTTTTAAAACGATGTATTTTTAAAGTATCCATTTCAAGCGTTTCAACTTCTGTAATCACATCTTTTACCTCCACTCCATAAGCGCCAATGTTTTGAATAGGACAAGTACCAACATTCCCGGGAATTAAAGAAAGATTTTCAATGCCTCCCCATCCTTTATCAACACAATATTCTACAAATTCATCCCAATCCTCTCCTGCTCCTACTTTTAACTGAATGACCCGGCTATTCTCATTAACAACCTCAATCCCTTTAAGGGCAGGTTGTATAATTAATCCTGGAAAATGTTGTGTAAATAAAACATTGCTACCTCCACCTAAAACCATTAAGGGTAATTTTTCTTTTTTGTGTATATTAATGGATTGGATTAGTTCATCCTTAGACGGACACATGGAAAAATACCGGGCTTTTACATCAATACCAAAAGTATTATATTTTTTTAACGGGAAATTTTCTTTTATTTCAAACATATGTTGTTATTTTATAGCTCAAAGATAAGTATTGATAATTTATTTTAATTAAAAAATCGGCAGATAATAAGAAGGAATGGAAAAAAGAGTTTACATAGCCGTTACCAATGACTTAATTACCGATAACAGGGTTCATAAAGTAGCTCAAACCTTATTAAAATCAAATGCAGAAGTAATTTTATTGGGTGCAAAAAAATACCAAAACATGCCCGTTGGGAACAGACAATATGCTACCAAACGCTTTACCATGCTTTTTAAAAAAGGTTTCTTGTTCTATGCCGAGTATAATATCCGCTTATTTCTTTTTCTTCTATTTCGAAAATTTGATATTATCGTTGCTAATGATTTGGATACACTCCTTGCAAGTTATTGCGCCAGTTTATTACGACACAAAAAAATGGTATACGACAGCCATGAATTTTTTACGGAAGTACCAGAATTGGTTAACCGGAAATTCCCAAGGAGAGTTTGGTTGCTCATCGAAAAATTAATATTACCTCATATTCCGTTTGCTTATACGGTTTCAGAATCAATAGCAAATACTTACCAAAAGCTATATAATATTGAAATGAAAGTTGTAAAGAATTTTCCATTATATAACTTCGGCTCTATTGATTCTATTGAAACCAAAAACGGCCTAAACCAAATACTATACCAGGGAGCCTTAAATGTTGGCCGTGGGTTAGAACAAATGATAGATGCCATGCAGTTTATTGAGAATATCCATTTTAAAATCATTGGAGATGGAGATTTAATAAATAAATTAAAAAACCGGGTTAAAGAAAAAAAGTTAGAGAATAAAGTTTCATTTAAAGGGCGTATTCCATTTCAAGAACTAACTGTTGAAACACAAAAAGCTGATTTAGGCATTGCTTTAGAAGAAAATATTGGGCTTAATTATTATTACGCACTACCCAATAAGCTTTTCGATTATATTCAATCTGGAGTTCCGGTGCTTGTATCCCCTTTTCCTGAGATGCAAAAAATCGTTAATAAATATGAAATTGGTACTGTTTACGATCATAAGGAACCTAAAATGTTAGCAAAAAAAATTAATGAAATTTTTAGGTTAAAAAATCGATATCAAAAATGGAAAAGCAATACCAGGAAAGCTGCTAAAGAGCTATGTTGGGAAAAAGAAGAAAAAACATTAATTGATATTTATACAAAAGCCGGATTAAAATTTTAATTCTAAAATTTAGGGGTATCCATTATTTGATACGTCTCTTCAAAAAAATGAATGAATAATACACCCGATCATATCCTCACAAAAAAAATTACTGAAGGTAACAAAACTGCTTTCGATCATTTATTTTTTAAATATTATAAACCCTTATACCGATATGCTATTAATTTTTGTCATTCGCCTATTATTGCTCAAGAATCGGTACAAAACACTTTTATTAAAATCTGGAATAATAACAAGACACTAAAAAATTGTGATAACATTGGCAAACTTTTATTTACTTATACACGCAACGAAATAATTGATGAAATAAGAAAAAATAATACACGGAAAAAATATGAAACGAATGTTATTCAAGAATATGACTCTGAGTATAAGTCGATAAACCAGGAAAAAATAAAAGCAATTATTGAATCTGCCATTGAGCAACTACCTGAAAAAGCACGAAATTCGTATGGCAAAAAAAGAAGGGTTAACGGTTAATGAAATTGCTGATTATTTATGTTTATCTCCCAAAACAGTCGAAAACCAAATAATCATTGCCTACAAAAAGTTACAAAAATATCTCGAACCTTTTAAAGATCAACTAACAAATTTAGGGGATTAAATTATTACAAACGTTAATATAGCAGGATAAAAAGAAAAAATAACATATCAAAAGATATTCCTAACTATCCACAAGATTTCAGTATTGATAAAATATTGAAAAATCATCATCTTGATTATGACTCTATTGATTTTGAAAAAAAAGAAGCTGATATATTGCAGGCATACCAAACGATAAATAAACAAATTAATCAATCGAAAATACCAATCTTAAACTTTAAAAATTTTATTAAGCATATCAATCTTAGTATCATTCTAAAACCCGTTTACACAATCGTTATTACAGCTGTCGTTGTATTAACCACTATAAAACTTTTAGATTCGACCAAAGAACCCGAATACTCTATTATAAGTGTAAATGCGGGAGAAAAAATTACACTACATATTAATCCTCAGATTAGTATCTGGTTAAATTCTAACAGTACAGTAAAAATTCCCCGGGGAGCCAATCGTCGCGTTCCTTTTTATCTGGAAGGAGAAGCATTGATAAAACTTAAAGAAGAAAATACCAAAGAATATACTTTTATCGCAGATGGAATGGAGTTTAAAACCGCCTCGGCAGAATTTCATATCAACACAAATTACCGGGATGATCAGATGGTAGCTCATGTTTCAGAGGGAGATATCCAATGTAATATTCCATTTACTGCCAAATCACAGATATTAACTATTCGTAAGGGCGAAAAAATAAATTTTAGTGCTAAAGCAGGATTTTTAACTAAAGATAATATCAATAATAATAATAATTATATGGCCTGGCAAACAGGCATCCTTCAATTTAATAATCAACCACTTTCCGATGTAATAGATATACTGAGTAATTATTATGATATACCGTTTACTATTAAAAATGATTCTCTAAAAAGGAAAGATTTTACAGCAACTTTTAACAATCCTACCATCGATGAAGTATTAAATAAAATAATGGCCAATTATAACTGTAACATTACCGGTAATGGGAATAAATTAATCATTAACTAAAAAATGTAATAACCATGAAAAAATAATATTGTGTATAAGCATATTCCTTTTATTTTCTCAAATAAAAGGAACAGCCCAAGAGAACCATGAAATTTTAAATCTTTTAATGGCTCAAACTGACAACATGTATTTAAAAGATTTCAAAACAAATCTAGCACCAGGAGGAATCAGTCATTTTTCAGTTGTCTTGTCAAAAAATAAAAATTATGAAATTTTCAGTTATCCGGCTAATGAAGTTCAGGTATCATTATATGATAAAAAAGAAAATAACCCGATATCTACCTTACAGGAGGACGTAAATGAGAAAGGAATTATGTCCAAAAAATACAGGTTCACAGAGACCGGGGTATACCACCTGGAAATAAAAAACAAAACCCACAAAAAAATAAATACTGCAATACTTTTGACCTTGTCACAAAAAGATGATCCTGAAGAAGTTATCATTTCTTTCACGGCAAAAAAACAGAGAAAGAGAAAAAAACTACCACTACAGAAGCAGAAGAATTATTTTTTGTTGTTGAAGAGATGCCAAAATTTAGATACAAGGAAGGGGATAAAATTTTCACAGATTTTAATGATTACATTAAATATAAGATAAACTATCCGCCAGAAGCAAAAGAGCAAAAAATTGAAGGCAGAGTTTATGTTCAATTTACGGTCAATAAAGAAGGCTATATTCAAGATGCTAATATAATGCGAGGTGCCCATCCTGCATTGAACCAGGAAGCTTTACGTATTATATATAGTTCTCCCAGGTGGAAACCAGGAACACAACGTGGTCATAAGGTAAATGTTTCCTTTACTTTTCCCATAGTTTTCAAATTAAACAACTAGTAATATTACCTCCATATCTTTTCTTTGTTTAATGCCTGCTGATATCGGCGGGCATTAATATTATGCTGCGAAAGGGTTTTGGCAAAATTGTGATACCCTGAAAAATCGGGCTTGGCACAAAAGTATAAATAATGATGCTGTTCATAATTTAAAACCGCATCAATGGCTGCAATGGAGGGTATAGATATGGGTCCTGGAGGCAATCCATACCGTTTATAAGTATTGTATGGCGAATCAATTAGCTTATGAACCGTTAAAACACGTTTAATAGAAAAATCTCCCAAAGCAAACTTCAGGGTTGGATCGGCTTGTAAATGCATTCGTTTGCGTAAACGATTAATATATACGCCAGCCACTTTTTGCATCTCATCATTAAAAATAGTTTCTTCATCAACAATCGATGCTAGTGTAATTACATCCACAGGAGTAAGGTTCAGGTTTTTGGCTTTCGCTAACCGGTTTGCTGTCCAGAACCGCTGATATTCTTTGTACATCCGTTGTACAAAACTTTCAGCCGTAGTGTTCCACCAAAATTCGTAGGTATTGGGAATAAAAATACAGGTAAACGTTTCGGGCTTAAAACCATAGTCTTTTATAATACTATCATTAGTAAAAGCATTTAATAAAGCTAAGGAATCTGCTTCAATCTGTTTTGCTATCCGCCCGGCCAATTGTTCTTTCGTTCTGATACTATTAAAAATAACTTTTACGGGTTCCTGATATCCTGAGCGCAGTAAATTTATTATTTCATTATTATTCATCTTATGCTTTAGTGCATATCTTCCGGGATAAACGTGGTTGGGATAATTTTTCTTTTTAGCCAGCCATATAAAAGATGAAACATTTTCTACCATTTCATTTTCTTTTATCCTATCTACAACATCATCAAAATCCGATCCGGTTGGTATATATAGATGTGTTATCGAGGAGTCGGGAACCAATACATTAGGCATATAAATACGATGATAAATATTTGTACCCCATACAATAATTCCTGCAACTAAAGCAAGTAACAATAATCCTATAATTTTATAAAACAATCTTTTCTTCATCCTGTTATTATAAACATAAAACCATAGCTGTCCTAAATATTTTTAAAATTAAAAAATACAAACGTAATTACAGGTATTTTGGACAGATTTTTACTATTATTAAAAACGAATCCCCCCATTTAAATAAAATCCCTTGTTTATATTTGGA
>JAYEKP010000001.1:0-6524 GCA_034661075.1 Bacteroidota bacterium | reverse complement strand
GCAAAGAGTGTTAAATTTGTTTTCATAGCCAATTTATATTTTAGTTGATTAGTACTACAAAAATAAGGGCTCTTTAAACAAGAGCTCTAAATTGGCTATCTTTTTTTATTATTTAGGACAGATGTGACTAATTTTACTATTTAATTCTGAGGTTAAACTTAATTTTATTTCTTTAGACTTTTCTCCTGCCCAGCGGGCTGGTTGTAAATTGTTGATGCTAAATGTGTCAATCTGTGTTTTTATTTGGGAACCATATGCTGAAATCGAAGTATGCAATCTGGTATTAGTGCTAAAAAAATGTAAATAAGAAAGAGCGGTAGCTCCAATATCCGAACCATTGCTAATATCTTCGCCCCAACTTTCAAAGCTCCAATCTTTACGCTCGTTGTTGGAATCGAACATTTCAATATAACTTGTCCCTCCAATCCCAAAAAAACTTAACCTGCCGTTTTTAGTCGGGAAATTAAGTTTTAAGGTTAAATCCTGATATTTGGTTGTTTCCACTTCGGCACCTAGTAAGTCAATAATGTCAACCAACGAATATCGATAAGTAAATAAGTACGAAGCATTTGTATTTTCTGAAAAAGGGCCTTCAGCACCAAATTCTAATCCATTATAACCAAATTGCGCCCAGTACTCTCTCTTTTCGTTGTTCCCTGTTCTCATTTTAAGATCAAAAATCCCTGCAAGGGCATTTCCATATTCGGCGGGGAACGCTCCGGTTAAAAAATCAGAATTTGTTAATAAATTGTTATTTAAGATAGTAATAGGGCCACCTGTAGTCCCTGATGCTGCAAAATGGTTTGGGTTAGGAATTTCAACACCGTCTAACTGCCATAATAAACCGGTTGATGAGTTTCCACGAATAACAATATCATTTCTATTGTCGCGCACCGACATAACGCCTGCATAGTTTGCAGCCATTCGTGCCGGATCGCCATAACTCCCGGGATAACGACTTGTTTCTTCTACCGTAAAGGAACGGGCACTTATGGTCGCCATTTTATTAATGGGCTGGTCTTTTCGGGTATTTGCTTTTACCACAACCTCCTCAATGGAAGTCACCGATTCCTCCAACTCAATTTTTAAAATGGTTTCTTTCGCTGAGTTTAAATAAATATTATCTATTATCTCTGTTTGATAGCCTACAAAGCTTGCCTGTAAAGATATCCGGCCTACCGGAACTTTGTTAAACCTAAAGTATCCGTTTTCATCGCTTATGGTCCCTTTTTGTGGTTGGATATTAATAATTACTAAATTGACTCCCGGCAATGGGGTTTGTGTTTCTTTGTCTACAACATTGCCTCGTAAAGTTTGTGTAATATTTTCCTGTGAGCATGCATTGGATTTGATGCCAGCTATTAAAATCACTAATATATATAGTTTCAGAAAGTTCCGCATACAGATTTTTCAGATTTAAATCCGGGAAGCAAAGATAAGAGAATTATTATTTATTCTTTATTGAAAATCCTGCCTGCTCAATTATTTCTCCCAACTGGACATATTTACCCTGCGAATATGCCATTAACTCCTGGTGTTGCATATTAATGGTTCCGTTTGACGGATGAATATATTCTTCACTTGCCTGAATGTTCACAATTTCGGCAATAAACATATCGTGCGATCCCAGTGGAATAATCTCTTTTACTTTACATTCCAGGTTTATCGGTGATTCTACAATGACCGGAGTTTTAATTTTTTTCGATTTTCCGGGAGTTAAATTTAGTTCTTTAAACTTTTGGAAATCTTTTCCTGATTTACGTCCGCACCAGTCAGCCTCGTAAGCTAAATCTTTAGTAGAGTAGTTGATAACAAATTCTTTGGTACGTTTTACAATATCATAGGAATGCCTTTCCTTTCGGATAGATATGTAACACATGGGCGGAACAGAACAAACCGTACCTGTCCAGGCAATGGTAATAATATTATATTCATTCTCATTTATTCCGCAGCTTACCATTGCCGCTGGTACTGGGTAAATTAAAGGAGTAGGTTTTTTGTTAATTTTTTTCATGATCATTATTTTTTGTTATTGATTTCGCTTTTAGGTCGCAGATAGTATTTTCAAAATGATCGGTATGAGATTTAACCCATTCCAATTCAATATATTTTCCTGCAATTAATCGATCAATTTTTTTCCAGTCGGTTATGTTTTTTGTGCGGGTTCCATTAGCGGTATAGAAATTATTAATTTTCCATACCGGAAGCCACTCACTAATTCCTTTAATAACATATTGGCTGTCGGTAACAATCCTTAATGCTGGTTTGTCTTTTAAATATTCCAGTCCTTTTATTACGGCTAGCAGCTCGATTAAGTTATTTCCTTTTCTTTTGGTTGGTACTTGTAAGATTTTATATTCCGAAGGTTTCTCTTTTATCAATAGAGCAAATCCTCCGGTTTGTTTTTGGTGATTAAACGAGCCATCGGTAAAAAGCTCTGGAATTCCTTTTGTTTTTGTATCCTTTTTGGTTACAAGGTGTTTGTTATTTCTGTTGTCTAAAAGGGTGATTTTTGTGCGGTCGTAAAATTGAGGATCCGGCAAGCTATCGGTAAGTACAAATTTTAAGCTAAAACCTTTGTAAAAACTTTCAGGCCTTTTGTTGTGTAAAATTTTTCGTAATTGAAATTCTCGTACCTGTAAAAACGATGATAAATGATTACTATCCAGATAAAATATTGATTTTTTATCCGGAGAGAATTTAATCCTGCTATGTTCATCATCCAACGTTATTTCAATAATGAAATAGTGATCTTCATAATCAATTATATTCATAGTAAGCAGGTGGTAATTCATAATTATCTTAATAGAAATATGCGTTTTAAAAGTACCTCAAACATATTATTTATCCAAATAAGGAATGATAGTATTAATCTTGTTAGGAATAGTGTCAAGTTGTCTTTATTTATAGGTAATAAAACGACAAAAGGGCAGCTTTTAAATGTTGGCAATTATTTTGTTGCATTAAAATAAAAAATTAAAAACAAAGGAGAAGCATAAATATGAAATTTGACCAATTTACCATAAAGTCACAGGAGGCTATTCAACAGGCATTTACTATTGCTCAGGGATACCAACACCAAGCCATTGAAAATGGACATTTGCTAAGAGGAATTTTATCACAGGGTGAAAGTTTATCTAATTTTTTACTTAAAAAGTTAAATGTAAATCCTGTAAATTTTGAAAAAGTATTAGATAAGATTGTGGAATCTTATCCAAAAGTTTCAGGAGGAGAGCCTTATCTTTCAAAAGAAGCAAACCAATCCTTACAAAAAGCCATGAACATCTCGAAAGAGATGGGAGATCAGTTTGTTTCGCTAGAACATATTTTATTGGGAATATTGCAATCGGGTGATGCTGTTGCTCAGCTGATGAAAGATAATGGTATTGGAGAACAAGATTTGAAAAATGCGATTCAGGATTTACGCAAGGGCTCAAAAGTAGATAGTCAAACCGCCGAAGATACTTATAACTCACTCAACCGGTTTGCGATTAATTTAATTGAACAGGCCCGGGCCGGTAAGTTAGACCCGGTGATTGGACGTGATGATGAGATTCGGCGGGTGCTACAGATTCTTTCGCGCCGCACCAAGAATAATCCGATTTTAATTGGTGAGCCGGGAGTAGGTAAAACAGCTATTGCCGAAGGGATTGCTCATAGAATTTTAAATGGAGATGTGCCCGAGAACCTGAAAAATAAACAAATATTTGCATTGGATATGGGAGCGCTTATCGCCGGGGCAAAATATAAAGGCGAGTTTGAGGAACGCTTAAAATCGGTGATCAAAGAAGTAATTGCTTCTGATGGAGAGATTTTAATGTTTATCGATGAGATACACACTCTTGTTGGAGCAGGAAAGAGCGAAGGAGCAATGGATGCGGCTAATATTTTGAAACCGGCACTCGCAAAAGGAGATCTCAGAGCCATTGGTGCTACTACGTTAAACGAGTACCAGAAGTATTTTGAAAATGATAAAGCCCTCGAACGTCGATTCCAGAAAGTAATGATTAACGAGCCGGATACGTTAAGTGCAATTTCTATCTTACGCGGATTAAAAGATCGGTATGAAACGCACCATAAGGTACGTATTAAAGATGATGCGCTAATTTCTGCAGTAGAACTTTCGCAGCGATATATTGCTGACCGGTTTTTGCCTGATAAGGCCATTGACTTGATTGATGAGGCTGCTTCGAAGTTGCGTTTGGAGATGAACTCAGTTCCGGAGAGTATTGACGAAATTGAACGTAAAATTAAACAACTGGAAATCGAGCGTGAAGCCATTAAGCGTGAAGGCGATAAAAAGAAAATGAATGAACTAAGTGAGATTATAGCTAATCTATCCGATGAGCGTAACCAAATGCGTTCAAAGTGGGAAAATGAAAAGTCAATTATTGATCAGATACAAAAGAATAAAGAATTTATTGATCGATTTAAACTGGAAGCCGAACAAGCGGAACGTGATGGCGATTATGGGCGTGTAGCTGAAATCAGGTATGGTAAAATTAAAGAAGCAAATACCAAAGTAGAAAAACTTAAAGATGAGCTTATTCAGCTTCAGAGCGAAACAGCTATGATTAAAGAAGAGGTTGAAAGCGAAGATATTGCCGAAATTGTTGCAAAATGGACAGGTATTCCTGTTAGTAGAATGCTTCAGAGCGAAAAAGAAAAATTATTAAAACTCGAAGATGAGTTACACAAGAGAGTTGTTGGCCAGGATGAAGCTATTGCTGCGGTTTCCGATGCTGTAAGGCGAAGCAGGGCAGGCTTGCAGGATGCTAAAAAACCCATCGGTTCGTTTATATTTTTAGGAACTACCGGTGTAGGTAAAACAGAGCTGGCAAAAGCGTTAGCCGAATTTTTATTCGATGATGAAAATATGATGACACGGATAGATATGTCCGAATACCAGGAAAGACATTCTGTTTCACGATTAGTAGGAGCTCCTCCCGGTTATGTGGGTTATGATGAGGGCGGACAATTAACCGAATCCGTTCGAAGAAAACCTTACTCGGTTATCTTGTTGGATGAAATAGAAAAGGCACATCCCGATGTTTTTAATATCTTGCTGCAGATGTTAGACGATGGTCGATTAACCGACAATAAAGGCCGGTTAGTGAATTTTAAAAATACGATCATTATCATGACCTCCAACGTGGGGTCACACATAATCCAGGAAGATATTTCGAAATTAAATGATACAAACAGAGTAAAAGTATTGGAAGAAACAAAACAAAAAGTGCTTGGAGTTCTAAAACAATCTATCAGGCCCGAATTTATTAACCGTGTGGATGAGATTGTTATGTTTGCTCCGCTAACGGAGAAAGAAATAAATGATATCGTTAAATTACAATTTATAATGATTCAAAAGATGTTAAAAGCACAAAATATTTCTATTGATATTACGGACGAAGCGATTAACTGGATTGGAAAAGCCGGATTCGACCCGCATTATGGAGCAAGACCGGTAAAACGAATTATTCAAAAAGAAATCCTGAACGAACTGTCGAAACGAATTATAGCCAATACAATAGATAAGGATAAAAAGATAATTGTGGATAAAGATGAGAAAGGTTTAGTTTTTCGTAATTAATGAAGAAAGCCCGGATTTTTTCCGGGCTTTTTTTTATTCAAATGAGTTTAAACATTCATCAATATTGTCGCAAATATCAAAAATATTATGCAATTGAAGCAATTTAATAAGCTCCATTACATCCGATGAAACGTTGCAAATTTTAAACTGGCTATCGTTGTTTTTTGCATTTCTTAAAATTGAAAGTAAAGCACCAAAACCAGAACTGTCTACATATTTAATTCCTTCAAGATTTAATATTAGCTTTGTGTTGGCTTTTGTTAAATATTGAGCTACCTCTTTCTTAAGAGTTTGTGCAATTAAGATATTTAATTTATTAATATTGTCAAAAGATAATATCTCAACGCCATTTTTGGTTTCGTTTTTTAACATAGATTCCGGTTTTATAGTTAATATTCTAAATTATCTTATTTTGTATTAATTTTAGTTCATTAATGGCAATGTCACTTTGACTTACAAAGTTAGCAATTATTTCTTGATATTCATGAATATTTTTTTCTTCTTTAGCATTTTCTTCTAATTTTTTAAGTTCGGCAGCAAGCTTGTCCATTCCAACCATAAGGATTGCAGATTTTGCTTTGTGGGCTGTTCTTGCTAAATTATACCAATCTTTTTTATTGTATAGTTGCTGTAGCATTTTTTGATATTCAGGAATTTGTTCAAAAAACATTTTTATTAATTCGAGAATAAACGTATTGTCACCATTACTAATGGACTTTAAATAGGAAAGGTTGATTAATTTATTCTCTTGTTTCATATTTTTTATCTAAATTGCTTTAATTATTAAATATAGTTTTACTAAAGTATAAAATTCATAGCTGTCCTAAATATTTTTAAAATTAAAAAATACAAACGTAATTACAGGTATTTTGGACAGATTTTTACTATTATTAAAAACGAATCCCCCCATTTAAATAAAATCCCTTGTTTATAT